>JAGNSF010000096.1:1273-6914 GCA_017988155.1 Flavobacterium sp.
ACTTTAGACAAGTTCAATCCGCTTTTATAAAAACCTAAATTGACTCCAAAAGTAAGATTGCTATCCGTTTGTAAAGTAATATTATGCGCAAAATTAGCCACCGCGCCAAAGGTGGTTAACACTCCCTGATTTTGTTGAAATAACCCTAAAGCTACTCCTTCATTTTCTCTAAATCGGCCCGAATAACTTACCAAATACGTTTGCGGAGCATTCTCAAACGAGACCCATTGCCGTTTATTGTAAAAGGTTATAAATGCATTTTGTTCTCTAACGAAAGAGAATGTAGGGTTTAAAATAAATCTATTGAATTTCAACGAATTACGAATGGGCAACGCAAAAGACGTCGGCGCTTCCGACTGTGAAAACAGCGGCTGACAAAACCAAAATACGAGAAGTAGAACGTACTGTTTCATTTTATCGAACTATTGTAATGGAACCTCTTTTTACTGCTTCGTTTGGGGACGTGATGATATAGTAATAAACGGAATTATTATTCTTTAAACTTGACACACTCTCGGGCCAAGTATTCTTGTATTCATTTGTTCTAAGGACTTCTTCTCCATTCGAACTCACAATAATTACTTCTGCCTGATTACCTTCGGTATATTGTTGTGGTATTGCCCATGTGTCATTTATTCCATCATTATTGGGACTAATAAAATTCGGAATTTCCGTAATGGAAGGATCGATAGACCATTTTATTTCAAATGGGATTTCATAAGAAACAGGACAACTCGGATGGGTCAATTTTACCTTGTATACACCTTCTTCATTTACTTCCAAATTACTAGTTGTTGCATTAGCTATTTGCGAATCGTTTTTGAACCAGGTGTACGTAGAACCAACCACATCTGTCGATACGGTGATGGTCTTCGTCTCGCCTTGTGAAATTGAAATGGGACTAATTTCATTTAAAGACCCTTTAATAGTAGTAGATTGTAAACTGATGGTTGGTTTAGATTCACATCCTCCAAAATTAACTGTTACTCCATAAGTACCTGATTGATTCGTTTCGTAAGTTGAATTAGTTGCGCCAACAATCAGTACATTATCCTTATACCATTGGTACGAATTCCCTTTTTCGGTGCTTAATGTTGTTGAAGAATTTAACGTACAAAAAGAATTTCCCAAACTCGAGGTAATAGAAGCTGTTACGGTAGAAGCTTGACTTACACTAACCCGATTCGAACTATAATTAGAATCAGAGCAAGAACCATAATCCAGTTCTGTATAATACACGCCTATATTTGAAACTGTCAGGGAAGTAGTTGTTGCGCCTGCAATAAGCACATTGTCTTTATACCATTTGTATTTTAATTCTGGAGAAGTTGTGTCGTCAATTACTATTGCTATTGAACCGCCAGTACATAAGGTCGCAGTGTTTTCTTTTTTATTAATCGAAAAAGAATTTTCATACGCTTTAAAATAAACCGCAAAAGAAGCATTGGAAGCATTATTGAGGAAAGGCAAGCTAAAAAATCCGGTGGAACTCTTTACTCGCAATTTATAGTTTTCAGATCCTATGAGTGTTGGTGGTACTGAAAACCGAATCTTTTTTTGTGAAGCTGAAACATCTGTAGTGGAGATTATAGTAGTTCCAATGGGTGTAGCAAAACTTCCTGAACTATCCGAAAGCTGGACTTCAAAAGTCGTTCCTGAAGGAAATCCTGAGTAATTAAACGTGGCATCAAAACCGTTAAAACTACCAGCGCAAATTTTAGAAAAAACTAATTTTTGCGGTGTAATGCTTTGCGCACAAACTGTCATTGTTATTGGCATAGCCAAAAACAAGAATAATAAAACGTACTTATTTACAATTGAAGTCATAGATCGGGGGCTTTTAGAAATCAATTTATAAAGAAGCGTTTTTGAAAGAAGAGGTGGTATTTATTGTACTTTCAATTAGCATCTATCTAATCATTTTTTGAGGCAGTTATTTTACCTATATTCAATCTAAAATCGGGTCTTTTATCATTAAAAGGATCTATAAAGGTTTCTATATTTTCTCCTTGAGAATACACATTAAAGAATGAGGCATTGCCATACCAACTTTCTAGGTCTTCATTATTTCCATTGTTCTCCACAAAAATATTTCCCTTGCAGGAGTTGAAATACATTTCTTGAAATTTTAGTTTTTTTAAACTTTCATCGTTTACTGTAATTTTTTCATCGAGTATCACTGCAGGATTAAACCCTGAAATAACAGATCGTTTAAAATCAATAGTGGTGTTTTCGGCAATATAAATTGCTTCTCGAACTAAACCTTGTTGTATGTCTGATTTAATCGTTTGACTATTATTGACAAATGTCAAATTAGTAGCAGTAACCGAAGTGCTTTTTTTAGAAAAATCAACCTCTTCTTTTTTATCATAGGAACAGGCATACAAACAACGGGAGCCAGAACTGCTTAACAAATAGGAGGCACGAATGGCTAATGAATTTTTGATATTTACTTGTGCTCCATAATTAAATTTAAAATCGTTACTGCTCGATTTATTTGAAATTAATTTATTCAGATTTACATCACCGCCAAAGACTTCAAAGGAATCACCTCCTGAATGGCTTACCATAACACTTTCAATTGTGGTTTGATTGCCTACACCTCCAAGAAATAGTGCATTATGGTTGCCAAACCCTTTTATTTTAGCGCCCGCATATTCTATTCTAACGTATTTCAAAATACCTGAATTGCTTGCTGGATTAGTTCCTCCATATGAAGCATAATTTACATCTAAATCAAAATTCACTGACGCACTATTTCCAAACTTATTAATTGGAGCTTCGCCTAAAAGTAAAATACCTCCCCAATCGCCGGCTTTTCTAATACTTTTACTAGATGTAAAAACTATCGGATCGGTTTCTGTTCCTTCGGCAATAATTGTAGCTCCTTTTGTTATGACTAATGCGGCTTTGGATTCGGCATCACATATTATGACCGTTCCAGGTTCAATAGTAAGTTTGGCTTTATTGGTAACATACACATTACCCATTAATAGGTACACATTTTTTTTAAACAGTTTCGAATCAACCGCGATTGTACCCGTAACTATTTGAGTAGGCTCGTTGTACTCTGACTTATTGGGTTTGAACTCAGTCCAATTATTCAACCAGCTAGTAAAGCCGATAATGCCTTTTTCTTGTTGCGCCTGTGAAGTACAGATTGCCAAAAGAAAAAAGAATGCTGTTGGGGCAAAATTTTTCATAAATGCGAGGGTATTAAATGTAATAATTGGTTTTATAAAAACCAGGACAACAATAGTAGAAAAATTAATTCTTATTGTTCTTCAAATTCATGTAACGATTTAAGTACGTTTTCATAAAAAAGAATGGCCGAAATCAACTTGTCCTTATCCGCATAAGGAAGGATTTTTCTTTGAAAATTGGTAGTTGTTTCAAGATAGGCAGCGGTTCCTTCTTCCTGATCGTCTAGTAGTTTTCGATAGTCTGATTCGTCAGGAATTCCCAGGTCAACCATAGTCACTCCAGGTTTTGTAGCCAACGCAACATAAGGTAAAGTTTTTGTAATTACAGAAGCCCGTTCAATGCACAATTCCAAAAGTTCTTTTTTGGGCATTGACGACAATTCTTTACTGTCATGGTACTTGCTGATTAATGCACTACGTTGTATAATGCTTTTAGGAATTACTTTTTTTTGTCCAAAAGCGATTGCTGAAAGGAACAAAAAAAGCGTACAGATAAGGGATACTTTTGCTTTCATTATTTTAATTTTATGTTTCAAAAAAATCTTGAAATAGGTGGGGTAACTATTTTCAAGGCAATAAAAGTATACTTTTTTTTTAAATTGTGAATGTCCTTTTCAAAAAATAGTAAAGAATTTTGTGTAAACAAATAGGGTGAATGATATAAAACCAAGTTGTTTTTGGATGTTTTTGGAGATAAGTATTTCTTTATTAATACAAAATACTGCTTCGAAATAATCTCTTGCAGGAGTTAACGGGGAAAAGTTTAGAACCTAAAATTTTTGACTCCATCATTTTCTGTTATCTTTGCTTTATGCAATTTTCAGAAATTTTAGGTCAAGAATTTATCAAAAGTCATTTGACTAAAAGTGCCGACTCAGGTCGAATTCCGCATGCACAATTATTTGTTGGGCCTGAAGGAAGTGGCACGCTGCCTATGGCTATTGCTTATGCCCAATATATTTTATGTGGCAATGCCAATGGAGAGAATAGTGGCGAAAACGAATCTTGCAATATCAAATTTGATAAATTATCCCATCCCGACTTGCATTTTGTATATCCAACAGTGGCTACGGAAGATGTAAAAACCAAACCAAAAAGTATTGATTTTATTGGGGATTGGAGAGCGTTTGTTTCCCATAATCCATATGGCAGTTTGTTTGATTGGTACAGTGTTTTAGGTGTAAATAACAAACAGGGGGAAATTCGCGTGGACGATGCACAGGAAATTCTTAAATCATTAGCTCTAAAATCCTACGAAGGCGGTTATAAAATTATGATCGTATGGATGGCGGATAAGATGAATACTCCTGCTGCTAACAAATTACTAAAATTACTCGAAGAGCCACCTGAAAAAACCATTTTCATTCTCATTTCTGAACAAGAAGAAGACATTATTCAAACGATACGTTCGCGTTGTCAAGTTTTGCATTTTGGAGGATTGCCAGAAAGTTGTATTGCTGATGCTTTGGTAACCAAAAAACAAATTGACACTAAATTAGCTGCCTCAATTGCTCATCAAGCGCAAGGAAATTACAACAAAGCATTGCATTTATTACAAAATGACGAAGACGATTATCCGTTTGACGAATGGTTTGTAACTTGGGTTCGTGCGGCTTTTAAAGCCAAAGGAAATGCGGCAGCCATTCAAGACTTAATTCTGTGGAGTGAACAAATCGCCGGACTTGGAAGAGAAACACAAAAGAAATTCTTGGAGTTTTGTATCGAAATGTTTCGCCAAGCCCTGTTGCTTAATTATGAGAGTCAGAGTTTAGTTTATTTAGAACCTAAGGTCGAAAAATTCAAGTTGGCTAATTTTGCTCCTTTTGTCAATGGGAATAATATTCACGAGATTTTCAAAGAATTATCCGACGCAATTTACCACATTGAACGCAACGGAAATGCTAAAATAATATTGACTGATTTATCTATAAAATTAACTCGTTTAATCCATAAAAAATAAGACTATGAATAATGTTGCATCCATCTTAATTTTAGTTTTTTTAGCCATTACCTTTTTGCAATCAGGTTATGATAAACTCTTTTATTGGAAAGATAATGTAGATTGGTTGAAAGGTCATTTTGCCAAAACACAATTAAAAAATCATGTCCCTTTAGCTCTTTTACACGTGTTAATTTTAGAATTAATTTCGGCTATTTTGTGTATCGTAGGAGCTATCGAATTGCTATTGAATAGCGGAAGAACATTTGGTTATTATGGCGCTGTTTTTTCTTGTATCACTTTGTTGATGCTTTTAGTGGGACAACGTTTAGCTAAAGATTACGATGGAGCAAGAACTATTGTAATCTATTTTATCCCTGCTGTAATGGCCGTATACTGGCTTAACTAATTAGTTATGATGACACCTAAACATCCTTCGGAATCGTTGACCGTTTTAACCGACTTGGTTTTACCAAGTGAAACCAACCATTTGAATAAT
>JAGNSF010000097.1:0-4426 GCA_017988155.1 Flavobacterium sp.
CCTAGCAATGTGGAACATGAAGTACCTACTATTGGATTTATTTCGCATTTTGATACTTCTCCTGATTTTACTGGTGCCAATGTTAAGCCTCAAGTAATCCCGAATTACGATGGTGGAGATATAGTTTTAAATGCAGAAAAGAACATTGTTTTGTCTCCAAAATACTTTAAGGATTTATTGCAATACAAAGGTCAAACGCTAATTACTACAGACGGAACTACATTATTAGGAGCCGATGACAAAGCCGGAATTACCGAAATTGTTACGGCCATGGAATACCTTATAGAACATCCAGAAATCAAACACGGCAAGATTCGAATCGGATTCACTCCCGATGAAGAAATTGGGCGTGGAGCGCATCATTTTGACGTTGCTAAATTTGGAGCAGATTGGGCTTACACTATGGATGGAAGTCAAGTAGGTGAATTGGAATATGAAAACTTTAATGCAGCTGGCGCCAAAATTATATTCAAAGGAAAAAGTGTGCATCCTGGCTACGCCAAAGGAAAAATGATAAATTCTATGCTTATTGCCAACGAATTTATCAATGCCTTACCAAAAGGGGAAACTCCAGAAGAAACGAAAGGTTATGAAGGTTTTTTCCATGTCCATCATGTCAACGGAAGTATTGAAGAAAGCGTAGTCGAGTTGATTATTCGCGATCATAACAAAAAGAAGTTTGAAAAACGCAAGGCCTTAATTCATAAGATTACTCAAAAAATCAATAAAAAGTTTGCCAAACAATTTGGGGAAGATATTGCTATTGCTGAAATAAATGACCAGTACTACAATATGAAAGAAAAAGTATTACCGGTAAAACACATTGTCGACATAGCAGAAAAAGCAATGAAAGAATTAGGCATAAAACCTTTGATAAAACCAATTCGCGGAGGAACTGATGGATCTCAACTGTCTTTTAAAGGACTGCCTTGTCCTAATATTTTTGCTGGTGGACACAATTTCCATGGAAAGTACGAATATGTTCCTGTAGAAAGCATTCAAAAAGCAATTGAAGTTATTGTTAAAATTGCCGAATTAACCGCTACTAAAAAATAAGTCATAAAAAAACTCCCAATTCAATAGAATTGGGAGTTTTTTTTAATTTTTTCTTTGAAACTATTTCTTATTCAAAGCAGCACTCATTTCCATTGAAATAGCTGAACGCTCCATTTTTAATTTACCTGACATCGTTTCTACTACAACAGTAGTTTCAGCTAATTCAGCAATTTTTCCGTGAAGACCACTTTTAGTGATGATTTTATCTCCCACTTTCAAACTGCTTTCAAATTCTTTTTCAGCTTTAGCTCTTTTTTGTTGCGGTCTAATCATAAAGAAATAGATCACTACAAACATTAATAAGAACGGCGCAAATTGACTTAATTGTCCCATAATTGTATTTTTTATTTATTAATCGATTTACATCAAGCCTCTACCAGCTTTGACCATTTTTTTATTCGTTTGAAATTCTTTTACTAAGTTATCTAAAATTCCGTTGATAAAAATACTACTTTTTGGAGTAGAATACTCTTTAGCCAATTCTAAATATTCGTTTAAGGTTACTTTAACTGGAATAGATGGAAATTTCAACAATTCGCAAATTGCCATTTTAAGAATAATCGTATCAATTTCAGCAATACGATCCATATCCCAATTAGGTGTTTTTGAATCAAACTCTTTGGCTAATTCGTTTTCGTTCAAAACCGTTTTTCGGAACAAATCTTTAGCAAAATCTTTATCGTCAGCATCTTTAAACAATTTAGGTACTCTAAAACTATCGTCTTCTGCTGATTTTATAGCTTTTAATTGTTTAACGATGTGCGTGTTTACAACGGGAATATCGTCAATCCAAGTTAGTTTATCATCTTCTAAATACTCATATAACTTTTCGTTTGGAACAATAATCTCAGAAAAAAGATCAATTACAAACTGCTTATCTTCTTCAAAAGTAGAACCATTTGTACTCATGTATTTTTCATACAATTTACTCTCTTTCAAAGAAGTTAAAAGTAAATTAATATAATCATCATGTATATTCCAATTGGTGATTTTTCTGTTTTCCAAAGCAATGCTTAACGAATTATTGTCTTCCAATAATTGAAAAATAGCGTTGTTGATGAATTTATTGTTTGGATTACGTTCTTCAAGAGTAGCCAAATGTTTTTGACTAGATAAGTGTAAAAAGACTTTCTCCTTTTTTGCCATTTCTATTAGTGAAGTCAGCATGATCAGGTATAAATCTTGGATAGCATCGATGCTGTAAAATAGAAATTTTTCTTGACCTTCTAAATTATCCGAACCGTTTTGGTGCATGGCATAAATGGATTGCATAACCTTAACGCGAATGTGTCTTCTATTTACCACTTTGTAAGAACTTTTAATGAATTAGACTGCAAAAATAGGCATTTCATCCCTTAAAATAAAATTTAAACCTCTTTTTTAAACCAAAAAAAAAGTGCAATACGAATCCAGAAATAAACGAAGCCCACCTACTTTTACATTCAATTATTCTATTTATTCCTGTATATTTGCGAAGCTAAAAGAGCAACAATACAATGAAAGAATTAAGTTATTTAAATAAGTACTTTATCAAATACAAGTTCAGTTTTTTACTAGGAATAGTAATTACTATTGTAGCACAAATTTTTTCTTTGTTTACGCCTAAACTAATTAGTAAATCCTTAGAGGCTATTGAGAAATTTGATAGTCTTGGGAGTACAGAAAAAACCTCTGAAATACTACTTTCTAATTTTAAAGGCGAATTAGTCAACAACATATTGCTCATCATTGGAACCACTATTATTGCCGGTTTTTTGACCTTTTTAATGCGACAAACATTAATCGTAATGTCTCGACATATTGAATTTGATTTGAAAAATGAAGTCTTTAGACAATATGAAAACCTTTCCCAACAATTCTACAAGCAAAATAGAACGGGAGATTTAATGAACCGAATTAGTGAGGATGTTTCCAAAGTAAGAATGTACGTTGGGCCCGCTGTTATGTATACCATTAATACCTTTATTCGCTTTGCAATTGTTATAGCCTATATGTATAATGTGTCTCCAAAGTTGACTTTGTATACCTTATTACCCTTGCCTATTTTATCCTATACGATTTTCAAACTTAGTACTGAAATCAATAAAAGAAGTACTATTTTTCAACAATATTTATCTAAAATATCCAGTTTTTCTCAAGAAATTTTTTCCGGAATTAGAGTAATCAAAGCCTATTCATTAGAAAATCAGCATCAAACTAATATGGCAGCCTTAGCTAATGAAAGTAAAAGCAAGAGTTTAGACTTAGCTAGGGTACAATCTTTATTTGGCCCACTAATGCTGGCGCTAATTGGAATTAGTAACCTCGTGGTTATTTATTTTGGGGGACTCATGTACATGGATGGAACTATTAAAAGTATTGGTACTATTGCAGAATTTATCTTATATGTTAATATGTTAACTTGGCCAGTAGCTTCTTTAGGCTGGGTTTCTTCAATGGTTCAGGAAGCAGAAGCTTCTCAAAAACGTTTGAATGAATTTTTAAAAATCGAACCTGAAATTAAAAATACAAATCCAGACCATTCTACTATTAAAGGGAGTATTGCTTTCAAAAACGTAAGTTTTACCTATGAAGATACTAATATCGATGCCATTCAAAATATTTCATTTACTGTAAATAAAGGAGAGACTTTAGCTATTTTAGGAAAGACTGGTTCCGGAAAATCAACTATTTTATCTTTAATTTCGAGACTATATGATGTAAACGATGGGGAAATCAGCATCGACAACACTCCTATTCATCTGTTAAATTTATATGATTTGCGAAATAGTATCGGAATTGTACCGCAAGATGCATTCTTATTTTCGGATAGCATCAAAAATAATATCAAATTTGGAAAAGAAGATGCCACCGATGAAGAAATTGAGTTAGCGGCAAAAAATGCAGTAGTTCATGATAATATTATGGACTTTAATAAAAAATATGACACTATTTTAGGCGAAAGAGGAATTACTTTATCTGGAGGCCAAAAACAACGTGTTTCCATAGCAAGAGCTATTATAAAGAATCCTCCGATCTTACTTTTTGATGATTGCTTATCAGCAGTTGACACCGAAACGGAAGAAACCATTTTGAACAATTTGTACGAAATTTGTAAAGATAAAACTACCATCATTGTAAGCCACCGAGTTTCATCTGCTAAAAATGCAGACCAAATTATTATAATCGACGAAGGTAAAATCATTCAACAAGGTTCTCATAATCAATTACTAAATGAGAAAGGATACTATGCCGACTTGTATTTGAAACAACTATCCGAAAAAGATTTATCATAATTTTTGGTCAATCAATTTTTTTTTATCATTTTTGAATGTCTATAAACCAATTAATGAAGACGGAATATGAGAGAAAATGATATGTTAGAAAAAGA
>JAGNSF010000097.1:4526-6890 GCA_017988155.1 Flavobacterium sp.
CCACTTGGGTCCATTTGCCATAAATTATATTTGGCATTAAAATAATCACAGGCTCCATCATAATATCCAGATTGAACTAAAACGTGTAAATACGGATTTTGAGCCATCGCTTGACGCAAATTTTCACCTGTTTTATCTCCTGAATTATCCCAAGGATGAACCGGTCCAAACATATTGTATTTCAAATCAGTTTTATACCCTAGATTATTGCGAAGATAAATATTAATGGCAGGTGTAAAAGAATGTAACCACGAAGTCAACTCTGAGTTAAAATCAGGACTATCTCCAGCGTCTTTTCTGTCAATTCCTTTATAACGAGAATCCAATCTACCTACAGTAAATCCTTGCTCGCGCAACAATTCTTTCCAAAAATAATCCAAAGGAACATCTAGATTATTTTGCAAAATTACTTTTTCATCAACTCCAGAATAACGTGCTATTTTAGCCGCTATTGCTTTTCGATCAGATGCTTCTAAAAAGCCGCCTTTACTCAATGCTGGTAATAATTCATTAATGGTGAATTTTTCTACTTCAGGTAACATAACAGTTAAATCTTTGGATTGCAAATCAGATGGAAGCATTTTGTGAAACCAAGCCGTTGCAGCAAAATAAGGCAATCGTAAAGCTGCTTTTGAAGCCACACCTCTCTCAATACCTAAAGTAGTTGGCGAAACCAAAACCACTCCATTCAAATACATCCATTGATTATTTTGCAATTCCAGAGCCAATCCAGAAACACGTGTCGTTCCATAACTTTCACCAATAAGATATTTTGGAGAAGCCCAACGATTGGAACGCGTAACAAATGTTTTGATCCACTCTGCTAAATATTTCACATCTGCATTTACACCAAAGAAAGTAGATTTTGGAGTTTCTTTATTGGTAATTCTTGAATAAGCAGTGTTTACCGGATTAACAAAAACAATATCTGCTACATCCAAAATAGAATACGGGTTTTCTTTAATTCCGTAAGGTTGTACTGGATATCCTTCGTCATCTATATTCAATAAAGTGGGACCAGTGTACGCAATTTGCATCCAGACTGAAGCTGAACCCGGACCTCCATTAAAAGAGATTACCAAAGGACGACTAGCTCGATCTTTTACATCAGAACGCTCATAATAGGTATAAAAAATTCCTGCAATAGTTTTTCCGTCTTCATCCCAAACAGGCATAGTTCCCGTTGTGGCTTGGTAAGGCACTTTTTGCCCTTTAATAGTAGTTAGGTGTTGCGTAATTACTTTCTCGTCTGGATTGAATTTTATATTGGAAACTAAATTTTCTACTTTTTCAGCAGTAGATACAGCTGGTGCATCAGACTTTTTAGAAGGAGTTTGTGCAGTAACAATTAAGAAAGAACTTGCTAGTGCCAAAGTAAACAACATTTTTTTCATAATAATAGTATTGAAGTCGTTATTATTTTTGATTAGATAAACAAATGTAAAATAAAATGGGAATAAATCACTCTATACAAAGCGGTTAAAAAAAAGTATAAAAAAATCCCAAAGCTTTCGCTTTGGGATTTCAAATATAATAATGAATGGATTATTTCACATCCATCAACTCCACATCAAAGATTAAAGTAGCATTAGGCGGAATTACACCTCCAGCTCCACGAGAACCATATCCTAGATGCGACGGTATCACAAAACGCGCTTTATCTCCTACTTGCAACAAAGCAATTCCTTCATCCCAACCTTCAATAACATTCCCTCTTCCTAATGGAAATTCAATTGGTTTTTTGCGAGCATACGAACTATCAAAAACTTTTCCGTCAGGTAATTGCCCTGAATAATGAACAGAAACTGTTTTACCATCTTCTGCTTTTTTACCCGAACCTCTTTGGATAAATTGGTAACGCAATCCACTTTCTGTTTTCTCAAAACCAGCGGCTAATTTTTCCATTTCGGCTTCAGCAGCAGCGCGTTCTGCCTCAATACGTTTAGCACGAGAACCTTCAAAAGTTCTAAATGCTTCTACAGCATTCCACTGCTCTGCTTCAGCTCCAACTCTAATAATTTCTAAAGTATCCAAAACATCACCTTGAGCTACCGCATCCACTACATCTTGTCCTTCTACTACATGTCCAAAAACAGTATGTTTTCCGTCTAACCAAGATGTTGGAACGTGAGTGATGTAAAATTGAGAACCATTAGTGCCAGGTCCAGCATTGGCCATAGCCAAAACTCCTGGACGATCGTGTTTTAAATTGGGATGAAATTCATCGTCAAATTTATATCCCGCATCTCCTGTTCCAGTTCCTTGAGGACAACCTCCTTGAATCATAAAATCAGGAATCACACGGTGAAATGTTAATCCATCATAATATTTTGTTCCTTGTGGTTTTACTTTGTTCTCTAAGTT
>JAGNSF010000098.1 GCA_017988155.1 Flavobacterium sp.
ACCTACAATAGTAGCATAGAATACACGCATAGATGAAATGTCTTTCAATCCTTCGCCATAGAATTCCATTTTCATAGTAGCAGGCAACATATATTCAACTAAAAAGTAACAGGCTACTAAAGTCAATGCTATAGAAACCCAGTTTCCAATGTTCAACGCTTTTTGTACTTGTGCCTCTTTAGCATCATCACTTGAAATTTTCACTAACATCGTTCCGATGATAGAAAATAAGATTCCAAAACCAGCAATGGCCATTGGCAACAAAATTGGTCCGATTCCGCCAAAAGCGTCTTCGATTTTACCACCCATATCTTTAATCACATAGTTTCCTAATACCATCGCCGCTAAAACAGTTGCTACATACGAACCAAATAAATCGGCACCCATACCGGCAACATCTCCTACATTGTCTCCAACGTTATCTGCGATAGTCGCTGGGTTACGCGGATCATCCTCTGGAATACCTGCTTCTACTTTACCCACTAAGTCAGCACCAACATCGGCAGCTTTGGTATAAATACCTCCTCCCACACGAGCAAATAAGGCTATCGATTCAGCACCTAATGAAAATCCTGCTAAGGTTTCTAATACAATAGTCATTTTTTCAGTTCCATCAACTCCCCAAACTCCGTCCATAAAGAAATGAAAGAAGAAAATAAAGAAAGCTGTTAAACCTAAAACGGCTAAACCAGCTACTCCAAGACCCATTACCGTTCCACCGCCAAAAGAAACCTTTAATGCTTGCGGCAAACTCGTACGAGCCGCTTGAGTGGTTCTTACATTGGTTTTGGTTGCTATTTTCATTCCCATATTTCCTGCTAGAGCAGAAAAGAAAGCACCAAAAACAAACGCTACAACAATTAAAATATGTGTAGTAGGCACTATAAAAGAAATCCCCGCTAAAACGGCACTTGCGCCAATAACGAAGAAAGTTAATAATCTGTACTCTGCTTTAAGGAAAGCTAATGCACCCTCATAAATGTAATCTGAAATCTCTTTCATCTTTCCATCTCCAGCGTCTTGTTTTAGTACCCAAGCTCTTTTAACCAACATGAACAAAAGTCCAATAATTGCCATTACTATTGGCAAATAAATCATAAATGCATTCATAAAAAATAATTTTGGTATTAGTTAATATTGTATTGATAATGAACGAATTTAAACAAAAAAGCAATACTCTTTACAGAATATTGCTTTTTTTATATGAAATAGCTAAAAAAATTATTTAATACTAAATAAGTTTTTAGGTTTGTTTTCAATCGCTTCAAAACGCTCAGTACATTCTTTAATGATCGCAAATGCTTCGTTCACGTCTCCCCAACCTTCAACATCAACTTGTTTGTTTTCTAAATCTTTGTACACTTGGAAAAAATGTTCGATTTCTTTGATTAAGTGCGGGTTTACATCACTCAAATCGTTTAATGAATTCCAAATTGGATCTGAAACCGGAACGCAAATTACTTTTTCATCTGGTCCTTTATCATCAGCCATGTGGAAAACACCAATTGGCTTCACTTCCATTACACAACCCGGAAAAGTAGGCTCGTTAATCAAAACCAAAACGTCTAATGGATCTCCATCTAAAGCTAAGGTTTCAGGAATAAAACCATAATCAGCTGGGTACATCATAGAAGAGAATAACATTCTATCAAAACGCATTCTTCTAATTTTAAAATCGTATTCGTATTTGTTTCTACTTCCTCTTGGTATTTCGATTAAAACGTCGAAAGTTTTTAATTTGTCTGCAGTCATTGTATTTGTTGTATTTTTCTTTTAAATTTTGCTGCAAAAGTAAGGAAACTATACGTTTTTACAAGAAAAAACAGAAGATATCTCTTGATAAAAGTGAAATTGTTGCATTGCACTCAATATCTTTGAAAAAACAAAGCTTCCAGCCTTTTGAGACTGGAAGCTTTACTCGTTTATTTTACTTTTATGAAACTATCCTTTAATTTGATTTCTTTCACACGCTTATCGTTTGCACTTCTGCGGTAGTCTACAATGTCCTGCTCATCACTAGACGTAATGAAAGCTAGTTTCCCTAACAAATTTGCCAACGCTACCTCTCTTCGTTTCACAACAGTAAGAAAACTGTCTTTTTGGATTTCATTTTCAAACAAATGATTCAACTCGTTAAGTGAAATATAACGGTGTATATTTTGAACCAAATAGTCTAAAATTCGCAATTCTGCATCTTCAAAAGAATCCAATAATTTTCCTCTGTAATAAAATGCCTCTTTGTTAGCGTAATAAATAATGCCAGTAAATGGAATAAACCTTTTTTTCTTTTGTTGAAAATAACGCAATAGCCCAATTAAAAACAACACACCAAACACTACAAGTACTATAGTTGATATTGCGACACTTTGATACCAGGGCAAAATAAACTTTTGCTGATTAATGGGTTTACCCAGGAATTCTTGTAACGAAGTACGAACAACACTTTTAAACCCGTCAGCATTTTTATTGATGTAGACTACTTCATTTGTTTTTGCATCATAAAATGGACTTGAAACGTTCTTTGTACTCGTTCTATAAGTAGTTACAGTATTGTTTTCAATATCTATTTCATAAATTGTATTGTAAACCATAATTGGTATTATATACCATTTTTTGTTGATATTAATATTTGCAGTATTCTCTTCTTTAACATTTAAATTAGGTAATGGCCTATGTTTACCAACTAATGACCATTGCATGGTAGGAAGATGTAATCTCCAAACTTCAGGTTCACAAGGTTTGACTTGAAGAAAATGATCTTCATCTTTTTCGTATCCACTAAAAACATACAAAAAATCATTAACTATAACACCATGAGCTTGCTTTCTTGGACTTGGAGGAGTTCCAAAAGTTTCTACTTCATCCCATTCCTTCGTTTTAAAATTGAATTGGGTAAGGATATTTTTATAAGTAAACAATCCATAGCCACCCCAAAAAAATATTTTATTATCATACTTAAACACAGTTGCACCATATTGATTTTTATGCAAAAATGATTTGTCAATTCGAACAATAGAATCGTTGCGCCATTCGAGTACCCCTCCACAACCATGGTACACTAAATAAGTTTTATCTTTTAAGTTAAATGGAAGATAGTGTTTCAGACTTTCTGAATAGTTCTCATGACGAAATGTTTTTTTTTGCAAAGATTTTCCTTTGAACAAAAGCGAATCATTCAAAATTAAAACCGCTTGAGAGGACTTTGTTTCTTTAAAAAGCAAATACTCATCCGTTCTAGATATTGATTGTGCTTTGCAAGTGGCTAGCGTAATTAAAAAGAGAAAGAGAAATCGAATCATAGTAGAAAAGTATATTGACAAATTATTTTTCTAAAGTAGGAATTGTTTTTCAATTTTTCAAATTCCAATCTACCCAAGCATCTATCTGCTTTACTGAATTTGGTCTTAAGATTATTTTTTTATCATCTAATAAAGACATAATTGGTGTAGGAAAAACAACAAAGCTTCCCTCTTTTGGCAGGCTGGAAGCTTTGTGTATAAATAGTATGTTTGAATTAAAAATGAAACCCAAAAGCCCCTTTAATAGCAAATTTAGTTGCATCAGGCGCATTCAAGTAATTCCCTCTCCATGAAAAATCGATACGAAATACTTTAAATATGTTGCCAATGCCCGCGCTGTATTCCCAATACATATTTTCGGGAGCTGTATAATCAAGCCCAGAGGCATTGATCGCTCTATTGGCATTTGAAACACTTCCATATACTCCTCTCACCCCTATGATTTCGCGCCAGTTTAATTTTCGCATAAAAGGAATGCGAGAAAAAATGCGTCCGTTAAAATTATGATCCCATTTTAAAGTGGCGTATTGGTCGCTAACGAATTCATAGAAATTCAAATTACTAAAGGTATTCTCGATAGTGAAATACGTTTGGTTACCTGGAATCACACTCATTAATCCTAACGGAATAGTACCAAAGGTTTTTCCCAACTCCATAGTAATATTAGTTCGTCCAAGTGGTCCAATAATAATAGGTTGTTTGTAATACAACTGCAATTTTTCGTATTTGAAATCGCTATTTAATACTCCTTTAAAACCATGGCTGTAATTGATAAAAAAACGACTGTACGGATTGTCCACCACATCTCTTTCTACTCCGTAACCAATTGTTTTTCGATTGGGCATGAACTCAATTTGAAAATTCGCTTCCGATTGTTTTACCTCACTTTGAGTAGAAGTTCTAGATGCATCTGTATAATAGTCCAAACTAAAGGTAGGCGATGCAGATGCTAAAGTACGGTGTGATATTCCCAATTGAAAAATTAAGTTTTTTACAGGCTCAATTTCAACAGATAGATTCGACAAATTAATATTGGTCAATTTTCCATTACTCCCTGTCGTAAACAGCGCCGAAGAAGCAAAACTTCGTCCCATTACATCATTTGTTGTGGTCAAACTCGCGCCAATTTGCTCAATGTCACGCCTGTTACCTCCAGAGATAATGATTCGATTTTTCTTGTCCACCATCCATTTTCCTGAAAGTCCGTATTTGAATTGTTGATCGTTGAATCCATACGCTGTGAAAGCTTGAAGTCGCCAAGGATCATTAGGTCCAAAATAAGTTCTTCCACCAACACGTAAACGAACCCCTTCTACTTCGTTGAAACCAAAGGAAGAAAATATCGGTCCGTAATCAAAATTCTTGAACTCCACATAACCACTTCCTAAAATAGAAACCAAATTATACATCTGTTTGAATTTCTTCACCGTTTGTAAAGTATCCAACATTTTGTATACCCCGGCTTCGTCTTTGTTTAATTTTTCAAAACGATTTTCTTGCCAATACTCATCTGACTTTTTAAACACCTCATTGTCAATAAAATTGACTTCTTCTTTGTAAAAAGCAAGTGGTTTTTCTTTGTTAAATTGATGATTTCGGTACAAGGTGGTGCGTTTCCCATAAATCCCTTTGGAATCTTCTTTTTTGTTGAGTGCAAAGTCCGACATCATATAATCTCGGGTCAACAAGAAAACAGAATCGTTCATGACTTCAAATTCCTGCTCAATATAAATATCTTTAATCCAGTTAATGTTGGCACTTTTGGTCACCGCCATATTGATTTTCTTAATGGCAAATGTGGTGTCATTTACCCAAAAATCGCCTTTGAATGTCAATTCATTTTTTCGTCTTGGATAAAACAGAATGTTGTAGCATTTTTTGTTGTCAATATAAGCACTGTCTCTTAACACATAATTATAGACATCTATCCCTGTTTTAGACAAAGGACTCGTAAAACTCTTGTCAAAAAACGTCAAGTGGTTATTGTAAATAGAATAATCATTATACAAATCCTTGATAAAGGTATTAACGCCATCTCCATCCCCTAGCCCAGAATTTTTATTGGCTTTCAATTTTTCCTTCCTCTTGTTTTTTAGGTTGTCGCCGTATACATCGTATAACGACTCATTAATAAAAATAGGTAAATAGGTTTTTCCAGTCACTTTTGAAGTATCCACATGTTTGAAAACAAACTCCATTCCTTTGAACACTTTGTTTTTCATGAAAGCACTGTCAATAGTATTCATATCAAACTCAACCTTTTCGTATTTTTCCATTTGATATTGGTCAAACTGATACAAGCCATTCTTACGTTTTCGTTCCCAAATTTTTCTAAGAATATCTAAAGCTGGATTGTTTTTTTTAGACGTTTTACCTCTAAAAACTACCACCTCTTTCAAGGTCTCGGCTTCGCTTAAAACTACTTTTAAATTATAAACAACCGAATTTTCCAATACAATTTCTCTTTCAGAAAAACCAGTTGTCGAAATTATTAATGCGGTGTGTTTTTGAGGAGACTCAATGTAAAAGCGACCATCTTCATTAGCGACAACTCCAACATTAGATTTTTTAAATACAATATTAGCAAAAGGGATTGGCTGATTGGATTTGTCCAAAACTATACCGCTCACTTTAGTTTGTGCCAAAATAAGCTGAGAAATAATCAGGAAAATAAAAACAATGTGTTTTGGGAATTTTGATTTCATAAGCTAAAAAAAATCTTCATCAAATGGTATTTGATGAAGATTCAAAGGTAATCATTATCTTAATTGCATTTAAACAATTAACATTTTGAATTATTTATTCAATACTTTTTTTACTGCCTTAATAACATCATCAGAATTTGGCAACCATTCTTTCAATAAAACTGGAGAATATGGAGCCGGAGTATCAGCAGTTGTAATACGTTGGATTGGTGCATCTAAAAAGTCAAAAGCACGTTCTTGAACGATGTATGTAATTTCAGAAGCAACACTTGCAAAAGGCCAAGCTTCTTCAAGTACTACCAATCTATTTGTTTTTCTAACCGAAGTTAAAATCGCATCATAATCCATTGGTCGTACTGTTCTCAAATCGATGATTTCACATGATATTCCTTCCTTAGCTAATTCATCAGCAGCAATAAAAGCTTCTTTAATTATTTTACCAAAAGAAACAATAGTAACGTCTGTACCTTCACGTTTAATATCAGCAACACCAAGTGGGATAGTATATTCTCCTTCTGGAACTTCTCCTTTATCACCATACATTTGCTCTGATTCCATGAAAATTACTGGATCATTATCACGAATAGCTGCTTTCAACAATCCTTTTGCATCATAAGGTGTAGATGGAACTACAACTTTAAGACCTGGAGTATTAGCAAACCAATTCTCTAAGGCTTGTGAGTGAGTTGCTCCTAATTGTCCTGCCGAAGCAGTTGGTCCTCTAAAAACAATCGGCACATTGAATTGGCCTCCTGTCATTTGACGCATTTTAGCAGCATTATTTATAATTTGGTCAATCCCTACTAAACAGAAATTGAACG
>JAGNSF010000099.1 GCA_017988155.1 Flavobacterium sp.
AATCTTACCCTATGAAACTCCAATCTATTTCAATTCTGTTTTTATCAATTATTTTAACATCTTGTGAACCTACTTTAATTCAAAATGGAAACGCAGATGCATCAAAAACAACCCTAGCTTCAACTCCCTCCATAACTGATAAAACTTGGAAAATTAACTTGGTTAATTTGGAAAAAATTGAAGGTAATTCAAAAGATTATTTTCTGAAATTGGATTCCTCTTCGAAACAATTTCAAGCAAAAGCAGGTTGCAATCAGATTTTTGGCGAATTTGAAATTAAAGATAGTATGATTTCATTTTCAAAAATTAGTTCAACAAAAATGTATTGTTTTGATACTATGAAATACGAGGATGCTTTCTTATCAGTACTTTCAAATAGTAGCAAAATTGTGATAGTTGATACAACCAAATTCATCCTTTTAAATGATGACATAGTAATTGCTCAATTTGAATTGGTTAAATAAGACCTACTGGGTGTAATTGTTACTATTTCAAATCAATAAATTTGTTACATTTACGATAGTAAAAAAAACAAAATGTCTTCACATCATATCGTAAGAGATGACCAAGAACCTGCTTTAATCATAGCAAATGGAGCGTCATGCCAACCTGAATTATTAGGGCAGTTATTAGAATGGTCTCCGTTAGTAGTTGTTCTCGACTCAGCTATTGAACGCGTAATGGAATTAGACGTTAAAGTAGATGTTTTAATAGGCGATTTTGATAGAGATTTCGACTATGAAAAATACAAAACCGAACAATTCCCTATTGAAATTATACATGCTCCCGATCAAAACAAAACGGATTTAGAAAAAGCGTTTGATTATTTAATTGCAAGAAATATACCTGCGGTTAATGTCGTTTGGGCTACTGGAAAAAGAGCCGATCACACAATAACTAATATTACCAACATCTCGCGCTACCGTGATTTGTTGAAAATTGTCATTTTAGATGACCATTCCAAAGTATTTTTATTACCTAAAAAATTCGAAAAATGGTATACTGCAAATACCACAATTTCTTTAATTCCTATAGGTGATGTTACCGGAATTCATTCCTCTAATTTGTTTTACCCGCTTCAAAATGATTCGCTTACGCTAGGTTATCGAACAGGAAGTAGTAATCATGTAACTCAAGATGGTATTGTGACCATAGAGCACGAAGATGGAGATTTACTCTTGATGGAATGTATTGATTAATATTATACCGTCGAGATTGCTTACTTTTGTAACGAAATGGAAAAACAACAAGTAATAAAACCGATATTAAAGCAAAAATTACACCCTCGTAACCTTGATAATTCAGGTTATGATTTTGACCAATTAATTAATTCTTGTCCTGAGCTTGCCACTTTTGTTTTTACCAATCCGCATAACATTCAAACCATTGATTTTGCTAATCCTGAAGCTGTAAAAGCGCTAAATAAGGCGTTATTAGCTTTCCATTATGGAATTCAAAATTGGGATATCCCTAAAAACTACCTCTGCCCGCCTATTCCAGGACGTGCTGATTATATTCATTACATAGCTGATTTGTTGGCTTCAAGCAACAACGGTAGTATTCCGAAAGGTGAAACCGTTCAAGGTTTGGATATTGGTATTGGAGCCAATTGCATCTACCCTATAATAGGAAATAGTGCTTACGGATGGAGTTTCGTTGGAACTGATATTGATGAAAATGCGATTCAAAATTGCAAAAAAATCATTCAAAACAATTCGCAATTAATTGATGTAATTAGCTTGCAACTACAAATGGAATCGCGTTTTATTTTCAAAAATATCATTACTCCTGAAGATAAATTTGCCTTTACGATTTGCAATCCACCATTTCATAAATCACAAGAAGAGGCCTACAAAGGGACGCTTCGAAAAATATCCAATTTAAAACAGCAAAAAAGTAAAGAAGCGGTACTTAACTTTGGTGGTCAAAATGGTGAGTTGTGGTGTGATGGTGGCGAACTGCGATTCATCACTCAAATGATTTACGAAAGTGTAAAATATCCTATGAATTGCATGTGGTTCACTACTTTGATATCCAAAAAAGAAAATCTTGCTAGCATTTACAAAACTTTAAATAAAGTAAATGCCGTCGAAATAAAAACTATCGATATGGCTCAAGGCCAAAAAACAAGTCGTTTTGTTGCATGGACTTTTATGACTTTGGAACAACAAAAAGCATGGAAGTTCTAAAGTAATACTTGCCTAACTATTTACAAATTAGGTTCTCATTCCTCTTTTGCCTCTTGATTTGAATTAAGTATCTTTACCAAATGAATTTCCAAGTAGTATCTGATTACCAACCCAAAGGCGACCAACCACAAGCAATTGAAAAATTAGCTCAAGGGATTATTGACGGTGAACAATTCCAAACTTTATTAGGAGTAACGGGTTCTGGTAAAACATTTACAGTGGCCAATGTCATTCAAGAAGTACAACGGCCGACTTTGGTTTTGGCACATAATAAAACCTTGGCTGCACAATTGTATTCGGAATTCAAGCAATTTTTTCCTAATAATGCCGTGGAGTATTTTGTTTCTTACTACGATTACTACCAACCCGAAGCTTTCATGCCAGTTACAGGAGTTTTTATTGAAAAGGATTTATCCATCAATGAAGAACTAGAAAAAATGCGTTTAAGCACTACCTCTTCCCTACTTTCTGGCCGTAGAGATATTCTTGTGGTAGCTTCAGTTTCCTGTTTGTACGGTATCGGAAATCCAGTAGAATTTCAAAAAAATGTGATTGCTTTAGAGCGTGATCAAGTCATCTCAAGAACCAAATTATTACACAGTTTAGTTCAAAGTTTATATTCCCGAACCGAAGCTGATTTTACACCTGGAAACTTCCGAATTAAAGGCGACACAGTCGAAATCTATCCAAGTTATGCCGACGAAGCTTTTCGGATTCATTTTTTTGGAGACGAAATTGAAGAGATCGAAAGTTTTGATGTCAAAAGTTCGCAAGTTTTAGAGAAATTTGAAAAACTGACCATTTATCCTGCCAATATGTTTGTGACTTCGCCAGATGTATTGCAAAATGCCATCTGGGAAATACAACAAGATTTAGTCAAACAAGTTGATTATTTTAAAGAAATAGGCAAACATTTGGAAGCCAAGCGTCTTGAAGAGCGCACTAATTTCGATCTAGAAATGATTCGGGAATTGGGGTATTGTTCGGGTATCGAAAATTATTCCCGTTACCTTGACGGACGCGAAGCTGGAACACGACCGTTTTGTTTATTGGATTATTTTCCTAAGGATTTTTTAATGGTGGTGGATGAAAGTCACGTAACCTTGTCACAAGTTCACGCCATGTATGGAGGCGACCGAAGTCGAAAAGAAAACTTAGTCGAATATGGATTTCGATTACCAGCGGCTATGGACAACCGCCCGTTGAAATTTGAGGAGTTTGAAGCAATGCAAAATCAAGTCATTTACGTTTCGGCAACACCTGCAGACTATGAATTGCAAAAAACCGATGGTGTTGTGGTGGAACAAGTCATTCGTCCAACAGGGCTTTTGGATCCGATTATTGAAGTGCGACCAAGTTTGAATCAAATTGACGATTTGATTGAAGAAATTCAACAACGTTGCGAATTAGACGAACGAGTTTTGGTGACCACTTTAACGAAGCGTATGGCAGAAGAATTGGCCAAATACTTGACTAAAGTGTCTATCCGTTGTCGCTATATTCACTCGGATGTCGATACTTTGGAGCGAATTGAGATCATGCAAGATTTGCGAAAAGGCCTCTTTGATGTGTTGATTGGTGTCAACTTATTGCGTGAAGGTTTGGACTTGCCCGAAGTTTCTTTGGTGGCCATTTTGGATGCCGACAAAGAAGGTTTTCTGAGAAGCCATCGTTCATTAACACAAACCATTGGGCGTGCCGCTCGAAACTTGAATGGAAAAGCCATTATGTATGCCGATAAAATTACTGACAGCATGCAAAAAACGATTGATGAAACTAATTATCGAAGAACGAAACAGATTAATTTCAATGTTGAAAATAATCAAGTTCCTCAAGCGTTGAATAAAAAAATAGATTCTGCTTTTACCAAAAATCCTTTGGTCGAATACGAATTGGGACATACCTTGAATGTAGCGGCCGAACCTGAAACAGCTTATTTATCCAAGTCTGAAATTGAAAAATTAATTCGCGAAAAGCGCAAATCAATGGAAAAAGCGGCCAAAGAATTGGATTTTATGCAAGCCGCAAAATTGAGGGACGAAATCAAAAAACTGCAAGAACAAGCAAATTAGATTTTGTATTATTTTTTATAGTAAATTTAGCGTCTAAACTGAATTTATTATGCAACTTATTTTAAGAGAATTCCAGCTTAAACTAAAACATACCTTCACTATTTCTAGGGAATCCATTGATGTGCAACCGTCATTAATTGTAGAATTGCAAGACGGGAATTTTTCGGGTTTTGGGGAAGCAACTTCCAATCCGTATTACCATATTACGGTGCCAATGATGAGGGACGATTTGGAAAAAATCCGTCCAATTATTGAATCTTCTGGAGAAGAAACTCCAGCCATTTTTTGGTCAAAAATACACCCTTATTTAAAAGACGATATGTTTGCCTTGTGTGCCTTGGATATTGCCTATAATGATTTGTATGCCCGAAAAAAAGGGAAGAAACTCTATGAGTTATGGGGATATTCTACTGAAAAAAATCCACTGACAGATTATACCATCGGAATTGCTTCTATCGAAAAAATGGTAGCCAAAATGAAAGAATTGCCTTGGCCCATTTATAAAATCAAATTAGGTACTCAAGAAGATATTGCCATAATAAAAGCGCTCCGACAACACAGCAACGCTATTTTTAGAATCGATGCCAATTGTGGTTGGGGAGTCGATGAAACAATTCGCAACTCAATAGAACTGAAAAAATTAGGCGTAGAATTTTTGGAACAACCTATGAAAGCCGACAATTGGGAAGGACACAAAGAAGTTTTCAAACATTCTGTACTGCCTATAGTAGCAGATGAAAGTTGTATTATTGAATCGGATGTTGCTCGATGTTTGAATCATTTTCATGGTGTAAATGTAAAATTAGTAAAATGCGGCGGGCTAACACCTGGACGCCGCATGATTAGTGAAGCCAAACAACTGGGTTTGAAAACTATGGTTGGTTGTATGACCGAATCTAGCGTGGGGATTTCGGCAATAGCCCATTTGTTACCTGAATTGGATTATGTTGATATGGACGGACAGCTGCTTTTAGCCGAAGATATTGCGACAGGAATTACCCTTGATTTTGGAAAAATAATTTATGGCAATGGCAACGGTACGGGAGTTTCTTTAATAGAATACTAAAATGAAACTGAACCAATCTCCAGATAGAATAATTGAATTGGATAACGAATCCTTTTTGTATTTTGGCGGGACTTCGTATTTAGGCTTGCCCACTCATCCTGAATTTAAGGAAATTGTAGTCAAAAATATTTTGCATTGGGGAACGGCTTACGGAAGTTCAAGAAACGCTAATATTCAATTAAATGCGTACAAAAATGGGGAATATTTTTTAGCAAAATTTATTCAAGCTGCTATGGCTTTAACTGTTTCTTCTGGAACTCTAGCGGGTAAATTAGTCCTTGAAACTCTAAAAAAAGAGAAACAAACCTTCTTTCATTTCCCCAATATTCATCCTGCCATTCAAGACCAAGAAAGTGTACCGCTTTTTATCGAAAAAGAATTGAATCCTGTTTTATTTAATGGAGTTTTTGAAAAAATTACCATTTTAGCAGATGCCGTTCCTTCATTGAATATACATCCAGTTGATTTTTCAGTTTTAGAAACAATTCCCTCAAATAAAGAAATTACCTTAGTTATTGACGAATCGCATTCCTTAGGAATATTGGGAGAAAATGGAGAAGGAATTTATAATTCAATACATTCATCCAAAATTAAACGGAAAATCATGTTAGCTTCTTTAGGCAAGGCTTTTGGACTCACTGGAGGAGTAATCGCTAGTGATTTGGACTTCATTGAGCAGTTAAAAAAACAAAATAATTTTATTTCAGGAGCAGGAATGAATGCCGCTTTTGTTCAAACTCTGGCAGATTCAGAAGTAATTTATATTGCCCAACACCAAAAATTAAAAGATAATCTCAATTATCTCAAAACGCATTTACTACCTAATTCGTCCTTCGATTTCAATCCTAATTACCCGCTGATTTATCCTAAAAATGAAGAATTAACCGCTGTTTTAAAAGAACATAAAATTATCATTACCCATTTTGACTACCCTACAGGAACAAAATCACTCAATAGAATTGTAATTACGGCTAACCATACCACCGAAGATTTAGACAGCCTAATCGCCGTTTTAAACCAATATCAAATCTAATTTAATTGCTTTTGGATACTATATAAAATGTACCTTTGTAAAAAATAAAAAAATGACCAATAACGATATCTTTAAAAAATTGCGTGTTGCCTTAATGCTTCGTGATGACCAAATAGTTGAAATTTTAGAACTAGTTGATTTTAGAATTACAAAATCAGAATTAGGCGCTTTCTTCCGTGATGAAAAACACGAAAATTACATGGAATGTGGTGACCAAGTGTTGCGTAATTTCTTGAATGGTTTGGTAATTCATTTGAGAGGAACAAAAGAAAATCCTAAAAATCCAAATGAGGTTTTAGCCAAACACAAAGCTGAAATTCCGAAGAAAGAAAACACAAAAGACCGACCTGAATTTAAAGCTAGCCCAAGAGATCCAGAAAAAGTAAGAGGAGATCAAAAACCCAAATCATTTTCTGGAACTAAAAAACCGTTTAAGAAAACCAAC
>JAGNSF010000100.1 GCA_017988155.1 Flavobacterium sp.
TGGCTTTCGATTTTCCAATATTGAAAATTTGGCCACCACCGCCAGCACCACCACCTGACATTCTTCTCATGATGAATATCCAAACGGCAATAATTACAATAATTGGTAATAAGCTAACTAAAATATCAGTCCAATTGCTTTTTTGTAAGAAGTTAAAATCTTTCAATTTTCCTTCTCCAACTGATTTTTCTAATTTAGTTTGGAAGATTTGATCGTTTCCAATTTCTAATGTGTAATGTGGTCCTGCATTAGGACGATCAAATACGTCTTTAGCTACTTTTGAATGTGTTTTGTCTTTTAAAGCAGCAGCAGTTAAATATACTTCGGCCTCACTTTTATTGTAAACAATTACTTTTTCAATTTGTCCTTTTTCAAGAAAGTTATTGAATTTAGATGAAGTTAATTGCGCTGGTTCCTCAAAATTACTTCCGCCAGTCGCAAAACTGATGAAAAGAAAAATAAGAAGAATTCCTGCGTAAACTAACCAAGGACTTACTTTAAATTTATTCGGATTATTATTTGCCATTACAATTTGTTTCTTTTAATATTTGTTTTCGATAGAAGTAATTTTTGCGTCTCCCCAAAGGCTTTCAATATTGTAATATTCGCGTATGTGTTTTTGGAAAACGTGAACTACTACGTTTACATAATCCATCAATACCCACTCAGCATTATCAGTACCTTCTACATGCCAAGGCTTGTCTTTCAATTCTTTTGAAACTGTTTTTTGAACGGAGCTTACAATGGCGTTTACTTGAGTGTTTGAGGTACCATTGCAAATGATAAAATAATCGCACACAGCGGTATCAATTTCTCTTAAATCTAAGATGTCAATATCATTTCCTTTTACTTCTTCGATTCCCTTGATGATGTTAGCAATGAGTACATCATTGTTTATAGTCTTTTTCGCCATGAATTATTTTTAATATAAGTTGGTAAAGTTACCATTTTTTGTGATTATTTTTGAACCATTAACAGAATATTAAGTTCTGTATTGTAAATAATAGTTTCATGAAACTAATCAAACTCGATGCCATAGATTCTACTAACGAATTTCTTAAGGGAATATCCAATAAAGAGGATCTTGAAAACTTTACCGTAGTCACTGCCGAGAACCAAACCAATGGCAAAGGACAAATGGGAGCAGCATGGAATTCTGAAGTGGGTAAAAACCTAATAATGAGTGTTTTGATTAAGGATTTTTTATTTGAAATCCACGAAATTTTCAATTTAAATATAGCTATTTCTTTAGCTGTTCTAACGACTCTAAAAAAGAAAAACATTCCTACTTTAAGTATTAAATGGCCAAACGACATTCTGTCAGCTAATAAAAAAATTGGTGGAATTTTGATTGAAAATAGCATTAAAAGTGATGGGACTATTCTTTCAATAGTAGGTTTAGGCTTAAATGTGAATCAAACTAATTTCGAAGGATTGCCAAAAGCGTCTTCTTTGGCAGTAGTAGCTAGTCAAGAATTGGACAAAGAGGAATTGCTTTTTGACATTATTACCAACTTAAAGAAGAATATAGCTGAGAGTAACCAAAATCCAGCTTCGTTGCGTCAACAATTTATTGATTCGCTATATAAAAAAGATATTCCGATGCCGTTTACGAATCAAAAAGAGGAAAAATTCATGGGGATTATCCAAGGTATATCACCAATTGGGAGGCTAAGAGTGTTGCTGGAGAACGATTCTATTGCCGAATTTGATATCAAAGAAATTCAAATGTTATACTAATAAAAAAGGGCTGTAATTTCAATTACAGCCCTTTTTTTATAATCAGTTTGCATTATATTTTGTGCATATTCTCTGCCAAAGTTTCAATGAATTTTTGGATAGGACCTTTAATCATCATCGCCATCATCGCATTAAATTCTCCTTCGAAGTCTAGCTTTACCTCTGAACTATTTTCAGAAACTGCTTCAATTGAAGCTGTTAAAGTAAAAGGTAGTTTGTCACTTGCTGCACCTAAAACGAGTTTATTTGGAGCTACTTTTTCTTTAATGACTAATTTGATTTCAGGCATTCCTTTTAAACCAAAAATGAAAGCATCAGCGCCAATCACTTCGAATTTCGCAATATTTTCAGGCATTAATTGTTCAAAGTTTTTTACATCAGACAATAAATCAAATAGATTTTGAGCTGATTTTTGAACGCTAACTTTAGGACTTTCTAAATTCATCTGGTAATTATTTCAAATTATGCATTCCAAGTCGAAGGATTCACGTTCCATTCGCTCAAAGTTTGTTCTTCTTCTTCGGTGATATAAGTTTTGGCAACAGCCAAGTTCAATAAGTTTTTATAATTACTTAAAGTGTATAGTTCTACATTGGCATTTTTGAAATTTTGCTCAGCAACATCAAATCCATAGGTAAAAATTGCCGCCATTCCTTTGATATTTGCCCCAGCTTCTTTCAAAGCTTCAACTGCAAGTAAGCTACTGTTTCCAGTACTAATTAAGTCTTCTACCACAACCACATTTTGACCTTTTTGTAAAAAACCTTCTACTTGGTTTTGTCTTCCGTGTTTTTTAGGTTCAGGACGTACATATACAAATGGCAATCCCATACTTTCTGCAACAAGAATACCAATTCCAATAGCTCCAGTGGCTACTCCTGCAATTACGTCGGGTTTACCAAATTGTTTTTCAATATTTTTGGCAAACTCATCGCGAACATAATTTCGGATGGCTGGAAATGAAAGGATTAGTCGGTTGTCGCAATAGATTGGCGATTTCCATCCAGAAGCCCATGTAAAAGGATTTCTTGGATTCAATTTAATTGCATTTATTTGCAAAAGCAATTCGGCTGTTTTTTCGGCTGTTTCTTTATTAAAAATCATAGTGCAAATGTATAAAGTTTTTGTGAACGACAAACCACTTTTTTTAACAAATCATATCTCTAAGGAGACCGATTTTCAATTGTTTTTGTTAGAAAGTATTGACATCGAACAGCTTATTGTAAAAATATTTCAAAATAAAATTCAAAAAGCCTATTTGTATCATCCCGATGAAAAGGAAATTTTGAAAACTTTAAAAGAAAAAATACCTGTAAATAAAGCGGGTGGTGGCTTGGTTTACAATAAAAAAGGGGAGGTGCTTTTTATTTTTAGAAATGGAAAGTGGGATTTGCCTAAAGGCGGTACCAACAAAGGAGAAGAAATTGAAGACACTGCCATGCGCGAAGTGGAAGAGGAAACAGGGGTTGGAAAACTTAAAGTGACTAAAAAGCTTCAGAAAACCTATCATGTTTTTAAACGCAACGGCAAGTACCGACTTAAGATCACGCATTGGTTTGAAATGACCTCTGATTATGATGGGACATTGGTGGGTCAAGCCGAAGAAGGAATTGAAAAAGTAGCTTGGTTGAGTCCAATACAAATTAAAGAGGCTTTGAAAAACTCCTATGAAAATATCAAATTATTATTTGAAGAAGAAAAGCTCCCGTAAAGGAGCTTTTTTTATTTAGTTATTCGGTATACAGGATATTTTAAATGGGCTTTTTCGTAGTACATAGACTGCTTGTAAATCCAATCCAATTGCGCTTTAGGATTGTTCAGGAATTCGGGTTCCTTTTGTTTTTTTGCCTCCAAATCACTTTTTAATTTCGGATTGTCTTTTAATAATTGCGCTGCAGTATCTTCAAATACATAATCGGAATAGCCTTCTTTTTGTTGTAAAATGGGATCGAAGAAATTCCAATTGAAATACGAATCAACGGCTTCTGGCTCTAATGTTTCCAAAATGTATTTAATGCCTTTTTGTTGGGTCGGAATAATATAATCTCCTTTTGCGAAAGCTCTTTTTTCGATCATTGAGTTGACTACTGTGTTTCGGTGATTGTAATGTCCTTCGTAAGCCGAAGTTGTAGTTTTGAAATCAACAATTCGGTAACTTTCTACTTCTATAATTGTGTCTTTTTGAATAGTTTGACAGGCAATACCATTACTTTTCAAAAGTTCAATCACAGGCCAAAAACCACGCGGAATAACATAAGCTTTTGGAATAGTAATGTCTTTGACTGATTTGTATTGCGGAAAGAAAGGCACTTCTCTTTTGAAAGGTTTGTTTCGGTCGTAATACAAACGTTGTCCCGATGTGGCTTCACTTTTTTTGTAACCTGCTTCGTAGCCTAAAAAAGTAAAGGGTTCTTGAATATTTTTGTCCACTTCCCATTGCAAAGTGTAGTTTTTGTTGGGTTGAAATTGCGCTTCGTTGTCTTTTCTAATCTGCTTGATTTTGGAATAATTAGCATCGGTGAATTCTAAAGTAGATTTCATGAATTCGTAGGTGACTTTGACACGATCAGCGTATTTTTTTAGCATATGTGTTTCCACCACAAATCCAATGGAATTGAATAGGGAAGTGTAACCTGTAGTGTAGCGCGGACTGTCAAAAAATTGAGCAAATCCTTGGTCAGGTGTTTCGTGAAAGGTATTGACATAAGGTGTCGTTTCGATTTTTTTCTTCTGTAAATCCGAAACCAAGCTGGGCATCATTTCTTTTCTTAAATACGAACCTAAAACAGAACCTAATTTAGTTGGTTCGGTCATGATGTAAGTCAGTTTGTATTGGTAATCTGAACCATTACTCACGTGGTTATCAATAAAAACATCGGGATTAGTGGTATGGAAAATTTCCACAAAACTTTTGGTGTTTCGCGTGTCCGATTTGATGAAATCTCGATTCAAATCATAGTTGCGGGCATTGCCTCTAAAACCATATTCTTCAGGCCCGCTTTGATTGGCTCTGGTGGAGCTGTTTCGGTTCAACGCACCTCCAATGTTGTAGACTGGAATACATACGATTACAGTGTTTTTAGGCTCTTTTATTTTGCCTAAAGCCAAATCTCTAAAAAACTGCATCGAAGCATCAATTCCGTCAGGTTCGCCTGCGTGGATTCCGTTGTTGATTAACAATACAGCTTTATTTTTTTGAATCGCCTCAAAGTCAAAAGTCGCATCCGAATTGAAGGTAACGATATGTAAGGGTTCGCCACTATCGGTTAAGCCCATTGTTTTCATATCGATGGTTTCAAAATCATTTGCCAATAATTGAAAATAAGCAATTGTCTCTTGGTAAGTTGCCGATTGATTGCCGTTTCCTTTTTCAAAATAGGTATCGTATTTCGTTTGTTTTTGTGCCAAAATAGTCAAGGAACACAAGAGTAAAAGCGTCGTCAGAAATCTCATTTTTGGTAGTTTTTATAAATATCAAATGTAGTTTTTTTTAATTTATAAGTGAAAAAGAATCAAATAAAGACTTGGGTTTTCTTATTCGCAAACCAAAGCACTATCTTTGCGCCATGAATACAAAACACCATTCCAACAATATCCTTTTGAATTTAGGCATTGAAAGTCTAAATGAAATGCAAGAAGTAGCCCAAGACGCTATTCTAAACGACAACAATGTTTTATTGCTTTCGCCAACAGGTTCCGGAAAAACATTGGCTTTTTTATTGCCTATTTTAGAATTATTACAACCCGAAATACTTTCAGTACAATGTTTAATTTTAGTTCCATCTCGTGAGTTGGGATTACAAATCGAACAGGTTTGGAAAAAAATGGGAACCGATTATAAAGTAAATACCTGTTATGGCGGTCACTCTATTGATACAGAAATAAAAAACTTAAGTAATCCACCTGCCGTGCTGATTGGAACTCCAGGTCGAATCGCTGATCATATTGATCGAGGCACTTTCCGAGTGGATAAAATTCAAACTTTGATTTTAGATGAATTTGATAAATCCTTACAATTAGGGTTTCACGAGCAAATGTCCTTTATCATTGGCAAACTAACCAAGTTAAACAAGCGTGTTTTGGTATCGGCGACTTCGGATATTGAAATTCCAAAATACACTCGCGTGGTCAATCCTACTGTTTTGGATTTTATTCCCGAAACACAAGAGGAGACGAATTTGAGCATGAAATTGGTCGTTTCTAAAGAGAAAGATAAAATCAATACTTTGTTTCAATTGATATGTTCGTTGAAATCGCAAGCAGCTATTATTTTTTGTAATCATCGTGATGCGGCAGAACGTATTAGCGACACTTTAAATACTAAAGGAATCTATGCGACTTACTATCATGGCGGAATGGATCAGGACGAACGAGAACGTGCTTTGATTCAGTTTAGAAATGGAAGTGTGAGCTATTTAATCACTACTGATTTAGCGGCACGTGGATTGGACATTCCAGAGATGAAACACGTAATTCATTATCACTTGCCTTTAAAAGAAGACGAGTTTACACACCGAAATGGGCGTACGGCTCGTATGCAAGCTTCGGGAACGGCTTATATCGTGGCGCACGAATCAGAGAAAAAAATGGAGTATTTGGATTATGGAATGGACGTGTTGAAAGTAGATTCTGCTTCGGCTTTGCCCAAACCACCTGAATTCCAAACCATTTACATTAGTGGTGGAAAGAAAAACAAACTAAATAAGATTGATATTGTAGGTTTCTTTTCTCAAAAAGGAAAATTAGAAAAAGGTGATTTAGGATTGATTGAAGTCAAAGATTTTATTTCGTTTGCAGCAGTAAAATTCAACAAAGTGAAAGATTTGCTTCATAACGTCAGAGACGAAAAAATGAAAGGGAAGAAGTTTAAAATTGAAGTTGCTCGAAAAGTGATTAAGAAAGAAGAATAATTCCATATACGAAGTACGATATTCGATTTACGAGGTTTGATTGAAAATATAAAAAAAACGTCTTGAGCAATCAAGACGTTTTTTGTTTTAGTTGTAATTGAAAATTATATTTTCTTTACGTATTGTGTGATGATTACAATTTGTTGACCATCGAC
>JAGNSF010000101.1 GCA_017988155.1 Flavobacterium sp.
GGATGGTGAAAACAATACACAAAAGCAGAACGATACTGTTGCACCAATTTTTGAAAAGTAGTGACTAAATCAAAATGAGCTACAGACACAGTTTCCTTTCTAGACAAAACTACTTTTTGAAATTCATCATTCTGTATGGCTTGAATTCCTTTGACCACTAAATCCTGAAAATTAGTTTTTGCTGATTCATCCTCTTTTACATCAAAATCGTTTTGCAAAATACTTTCATAATTGCTCATCCAATCTTCGCTCCATTGTTCCGATACATTCTCTGGAATAATGTAATTCTGACTTCCGTCAAAAGAGGCAAAAACGAAGCCTTTTTCGGTAAAATCACGAACTTGAAATACCGTATCGTTGTTCTGAAACAAACCCAAAACGGTGTCTGAATTAGGTTTACAATACACTACAAAAGGTAAATTTTGCTGATGATGAAGAGCAATCTTATCGACTAATGAAATCATAGGAATGTTTTCTTATTATTCGATTTTTCGTTTTGGAAGTACCATATTAGTCAATTTGCAAATCGAAATTAGATTGTCATTCTCATCAACTATTCGGATTTCCCAAAGATGAATGCTTTTCCCTTTGTGGATAATTTTGGCGGTAGCAGTCACTATTCCGTTGCGTTTCGCTTTCAAATGATTGGCAGCAATTTCTATTCCGCGAACTTCAAACAAATCAGAATTAACAAACAACATCGAAGCTGCACTTCCTACACTTTCTGCTAAAGCAACTGTCGCTCCTCCATGCAACAATCCCATAGGCTGATGCACAGAAGGATTCACAGGCATTGTGGCAACTAAGAAATCTTCTCCTGCGTCTACATATTCAATATTTAAAGTTCCCATCAATGTGGTCGCAGCAAACTCATTGCAATATGCTAATATCTTATGTTTATCAAATATCATAGTCTTGTGTTTGAAGATGTAAAAATAGCCAATTTTATCGAAATCGAACTACACAAATATCGTCCCTACGGGACTAATTGGTTGGGCGATAATCAATTTCCTACCGAAATTTAACTCCTACGGAGTTTATTATGATATAATTAGATATCCCGTTAGGGATTTTATTTCGGTAACATTAAGCAATAAAAAGAGAAAATCCCGTTAGGGATGACATTTTACCCAAATGTAACACCTACGGAGTTATCAATAATAAAATTGAATATCTCTGTTTTTAATCCCGTTGGGGATTTAATATTGGTAACAAAAAATAGTAACGAGAGAAAAATCCCGTTAGGGATGACATTTAAATTAGATCTTTAAAAACATATCTTTCATCATAATCAATTTCAAAAGCATTCAAAAAATCTAAATATTCTTCGTTAAACGATTTTACTTTATGTTTTTCTTCTTGATTCTGAATGTAATGAATAACATTTTGAACGTGTGATTTAGAATACGAGAAAGCACCATAGCCTTCTTGCCATTCAAACTTTACCTTTAAAAACTTTTTCTCATTGATCCATTTTGATGAATTCGCTTTAATATCTTGTATCAAATCAGAAACCGATTGGGAGGGTCGCATACCTACCAAAATATGAAGATGATCCGGCATTCCATTTATAGCTAATAATTTATGATTATTCGCTTTAATTATTCCTGAAATGTATTGATACAGTTCTTGTTTAAAGGAAGAATGAATAAGTCCGTTTCTGTATTTTACTGCAAATACAAATTGGAGGTGAATTTGGGTATAGGTATTCGCCATAGATTTGGATTCAATTGGGATTGGACATAAAGTTAAAAAATATGTTGTTATGGCATATGAAATTATTCGTTATTTTTACCAAAAAACTAAATCCATGCAACTGAATCGATTGTTATTTCTTATCGGAATCCTAGTTACGGTTTGTGCCTGCCGTTCCGATTTTGAGACGGTTACAAGCAAAGGAGATTTAGTTTTTTCTCAAGACACCATTTATTTAGATACTGTTTTCAGCACCATTGGTTCCAGTACCTTTCAACTCAAAGTGTACAACAAAAGTAACGAAGACATCTCGATTCCTTCGATTCAATTAGGCAAAGGACTGAATTCCAAATACCGAATGACGGTGGACGGCATGTCTGGGAATCAAGGAAAAATTTTTCAAAATGTGACACTTTTAGCCAAAGACAGTCTGTATATTTTCATCGAAACTACCGTCAATGCAGCAGATGCCAATTCAACCGACTTTTTATATACCGACCAAATTGAATTTGACAGCGGTGTAAACCTTCAAAAAGTAGCATTGGTAACTTTAGTCAAAGATGCTATTTTCCTTTTTCCAAAGCGCTTGCCCAACGGAAGTAAAGAAATGATACCTGTTGGAAACAAAACCGTAGAAGGTTTTTATTTAGACGATTCTCAATTGCACTTTACCAATCAAAAAGCCTATGTTGTTTACGGATATGCCGGCGTTCCTTCAGGGAAAACCGCTGTTTTTGATGCTGGAGCAAGAGTCTATTTTCATGCCAATTCCGGATTAATTGTAGGTAATAATGCTTCACTTCAAATTAATGGAAGTAAATCTTCAACTAGTCAACTCGAAAATGAAGTCGTTTTTCAAGGCGACCGACTCCAATCCGACTATGACAATGTGCCTGGACAATGGGAAACGGTTTGGTTAAACGAAGGAGCTACCAACAATATTATCAATCATTTAACGATTAAAAATGCCTCCATCGGATTGTTGATTCAAAATAATAATGGGACTGATGTAAGTATTAAAAATACTCAAATTTACAATTCAACTCACTACGGAATTTTAGCCCAAAACGGAAAAATAACCGGAGAGAATTTAGTGATTAATAATGCAGGCGAAGCTGCTTTAGCTTGTGAGTATGGTGGAAATTATACGTTTACCCATTGTACTTTCAATAACAATTGGAATAGTTCAAATCAAATGGCAGTTACCTTGAGTAATTTCAAATTAAGTAGCGTTCCAGAAACCAATGCGCTTAGTAAAGCGACTTTCAACAATTGCATTATTTATGGTGCCTACTCTAACGAATTGGAATTGAATAAGAAAACGGGAGCTGCGTTTGAATACCAATTCAATAATTGCCTTATCAAAATGGATTCAAAATCAGTGGCTACAAATCCGTTGTACCAGTTTACCAATGATGCGACACATTACAATGGCATTATTTTAAATCAAGATCCTAAATTTCAAAGTGTTACTAAAAACAAACTCAATATCGATGGAAGTTCATCGGCTGTAGCCAAAGGAAATGCTACTTATTTAATTCCGTTAGACATTAAGGGAAATACTCGATCATTACCGCCTGATTTGGGTGCTTACCAAAACAACCCTTTTGTTAACTAATTTTTAATAAGTCTTTACTTTTGGTATTTGCCTGAACTGTTTATTTACACTAAATTTGCAGTACAATACAACAAACTCACTACAATGATTCATTTCTTTGAAAACCAAAGCAAAACTGTTTTTGCCGTTCAAACAAACAATACCCTAGCTTCGGGAGAAATTTCGGCTGAAGACGTTTCAAAACTAAACTGGCTTTTTGCCAATGCGCATAAAATTGAAAAATCCGTACTAGCGGATTTTTTTGTTGGGCCACGCGCCACAATGATTACGCCTTGGAGTACCAATGCTGTTGAAATTACTCAAAATATGGGAATTTCAGGAATCATTCGAATTGAAGAATTTCATTACGCTACGGAAGATTTCACCGATTTCGACCCGATGCTTTCGCAAAAATACACTGAATTACACCAAGATATATTTACCATCAATGTTACGCCAGAACCTATTTTGGACATTGAAAACATTGATGCCTATAACAAAACAGAAGGTTTAGCTTTAAGCCCAGAAGAAGTAGAATACTTAGATAATTTATCTACTAAACTAGGTCGTAAATTAACCGATTCAGAAATTTTTGCCTTTTCTCAAGCCAATTCAGAACACTGTCGTCATAAAATTTTCAACGGAACTTTCGTAATTGATGGGCAAGAAAAAGAAACTTCTTTATTCAAATTAATTAAGAAAACGTCTCAAGAAAATCCAAACGATATTGTTTCGGCTTACAAAGACAATGTGGCATTTGTAAAAGGACCAAAAGTGACACAATTTGCACCAAAAAGTGCTGACAAACCTGATTTTTATCAAGAAAAAGAATTTGATTCGGTACTTTCATTAAAAGCAGAAACACATAATTTTCCAACAACTGTGGAGCCTTTCAACGGAGCTGCAACGGGTTCAGGAGGAGAAATTCGTGACCGTTTAGCAGGTGGTCAAGGTTCATTGCCTTTAGCAGGAACTGCGGTATATATGACTTCCTACTCTCGATTGGAAAATAATAGAAATTGGGAAAATGGTGTTGCCGAGAGAAAATGGTTGTACCAAACTCCGATGGATATTTTAATCAAAGCATCAAATGGTGCTTCTGATTTTGGAAATAAATTTGGACAACCTCTAATTACCGGTTCGGTTTTAACTTTTGAACACCAAGAAAATAACCGCAAAATTGGTTACGATAAAGTAATCATGCAAGCGGGCGGAATTGGGTACGGAAAGTTAGATCAAGCAATAAAACACAAACCTTCAGCAGGCGACAAAATCGTTATTTTAGGTGGTGAAAATTATAGAATTGGAATGGGTGGTGCTGCGGTTTCTTCAGCAGATACAGGTGCATTTGGTTCAGGAATTGAATTGAATGCCATTCAACGTTCGAATCCGGAAATGCAAAAACGTGCTGCCAATGCCATTCGTGGTTTGGTAGAAAGCGACTCTAACCCTATCGTATCGATTCACGATCACGGTGCGGGTGGACACTTGAATTGCCTTTCAGAATTAGTAGAAGAAACGGGAGGATTAATTGATTTAGACAAATTACCTGTGGGAGATCCAACACTTTCTGCTAAAGAAATTATTGGTAACGAATCGCAAGAAAGAATGGGATTGGTTATTGGTCAAAAAGACATTGATACCTTACAACGCATTGCCGACAGAGAACGTTCTCCAATGTACCAAGTGGGTGACGTTACAGCTGATCATCGTTTTACTTTCGAATCTAAATCTACAGGATTAAAACCTATGGATTATGCTTTGGAAGATTTCTTCGGCAGTTCGCCAAAAACCATAATGACTGATAAAACGGTAGCTTACAACTACAAAGACGTTCAATACGATGCAACTCAATTCACTTCCTATTTAAATCAGGTATTACGATTAGAAGCCGTAGCTTGTAAAGATTGGTTGACCAATAAAGTTGATCGTTGTGTAGGCGGAAAAGTAGCTAAACAACAATGTGCAGGTCCGTTACAATTACCTTTAAACAATTGTGGTGTAATGGCTTTGGATTACAACGGCAAAGAAGGAATTGCAACCTCTATTGGTCACGCACCAATTGCTGCTTTAATTGACCCTGTAGCAGGAAGTAGAAATGCCATTGCCGAATCCTTATCGAATATTGTTTGGGCACCAATCAAAGACGGATTGAAAGGAATTTCATTGTCGGCCAACTGGATGTGGGCCTGTAAAAATGAAGGTGAGGATGCTCGTTTGTATGCGGCTGTAGAAGGTTGTTCAGATTTTGCTATCGAATTAGGAATCAATATTCCAACAGGGAAAGATTCACTTTCTATGAAGCAAAAATATCCAAATGATGAAGTAATTGCGCCAGGAACAGTAATTATTTCGGCAGGTGGAAATTGTACAGATATTAGAAAAGTAGTAGAACCAGTATTTAGATTCCCTGGCGAGGGAATGACAGGTGGTTCTATTTATTATATCAATTTATCACAAGATGAATTTAAATTAGGCGGTTCTTCTTTTGCGCAGATTTTAAATACTATTGGTTCTGAAACATCGACCATTAAAGATGCCGCTTTCTTCAAAAAAGCATTCAATACCATTCAGGAATTAATTGGCGACAACCAAATTGTAGCTGGACATGATATTGGAAGTGGTGGTTTAATCACTACCCTATTAGAACTATGTTTTGCCGATGTCAATTTAGGAGCACAATTGGATTTTAGTGCTTTTGCAGAAAAAGACCTAGTTAAAATTCTTTTTGCTGAAAATATCGGATTGGTGTTGCAAGCGAAATCTGATGCAGAAGTTGAAGCAAAATTAAATGCCAATCAAATTGAATTTTTCAAAATTGGTAACGTAAGCAATACTTCTACATTAGAAATTGCTAATTGGAAACTAGACATTGCTGAATACCGCGATATTTGGTTCAAAACATCGTTTTTATTAGACCAAAAACAAGCGAAAAACGGAACAGCAAAAGAGCGTTTTGACAATTATAAAAATCAAGCGTTACAATTTAGTTTTCCAACTCATTTTACAGGAAAAAAACCAGTTATTGACGCTAGTAAACCACGTCCCAAAGCAGCGATTATTCGTGAAAAAGGAAGTAATTCGGAACGAGAAATGGCCAATGCAATGTACTTGGCTGGATTTGATGTAAAAGACGTTCACATGACCGATTTGATTTCGGGACGTGAGAATTTAGAAGACATTCAATTTATTGGAGCCGTTGGTGGATTTTCTAATTCAGATGTTTTAGGTTCTGCTAAAGGTTGGGCAGGTGCTTTTTTATACAATGAAAAAGCAAAAACGGCATTAACCAATTTCTACAAAAGAGAAGATACTTTATCTGTTGGGATTTGTAATGGATGCCAGTTGTTGATGGAATTGGAATTAATCAATCCAGAGCACAAAGTACACGGAAAAATGCACCATAACAACAGCCACAAACACGAAAGTATCTTTACTTCAGTGAAAGTACAAGAAAACAATTCGGTAATGCTATCTAGTTTAGCTGGAAGTACTTTAGGAGTTTGGGT
>JAGNSF010000102.1 GCA_017988155.1 Flavobacterium sp.
CTCAAGCAGAAGATTATGTAAAAGGTATGCCGACGTATTGGGGAGATCAGCCTATTGTAGCTGCTCCAGCCTATATTGGAGCTGTTGTATTCTTTTTAGCTTTTTTGGCACTGTTTATTGATAATCGTAAAATAAAATATGTTTTTTTTGGCGGAGCAATGATTGCCTTGGTACTTTCTTGGGGAAAAAATTTCCCAATAGTGACTAACTTCTTTATCGACTATATTCCATTGTATGACAAGTTTAGAGCAGTGTCTTCTATTCAAGTAATTTTAGAATTGTGTTTTCCTATATTGGCAATGATGGGATTGCAATCTTTTTTTCAATTGGATCAGACAGAACAAAAGAAGGGACTTATACAAACCACAGTGCTTGGAGTTGGAACACTATTAATTTTATTTGTATTCAAAGGAACTTTTAGTTTTTCTGCAGCAAGCGATGATTATTTTATTAAAAATTATGGCCCATCATTTGTGGATGCGTTGAAAGCAGATAGAAAAACGATGTATAGTGCAGATTTACTACGTTCCGGATTCTTTATTCTTCTTGTTGCGGGATTTTTATGGTTATTCATTAAAAATAAATTTGCCCAAAAAACCACAATCATTTTCATTGGTTTAGTAATGATTTTTGACTTATTCTTGGTAGATAAAAAATACGTTTCGGAAAAAGATTTTGTAAGTAAAAGAGAAATTGAAATTCCTTTTCAAGCAACTCCGGTTGATTTACAAATTTTGCAAGACAGTAGTAATTATCGAGTTTTCGAAATCAATGGCAATTTATCAAGCGCAAGAGCTTCATTCTTTCATAAATCGATTGGTGGTTACCATGCAGCGAAGCCAAGACGTATGCAACAATTATTTGATTATCAAATCGCCAAAAATAATTTAGAGACTTTAAATTTCTTGAATGTAAAATATTTAATTCAAACTGATAAAGAAGGCAAAGAATTCCCAATTGCCAATCCAGATGCTAATGGAAATGCTTGGTTCGTAAATCAAGTACAATTAGTTCACACCGCTGACGAAGAGATGAAAGCCCTAAATAAACTTGATTCTAAAAATGTAGCGGTAATTAATTCGAAAGAATTTAAGATTAGAAAAACTGCATTCTTGAAAGATAGTTTAGCTTCGATTACCTTAGATTCCTATCAACCGAATGATTTGAAATACACATCCATAAATTCAAATGATGGTTTGGCGGTTTTTTCTGAAATGTATTATAAAAATGGTTGGAATGCCTACATCGACGGAAATAAAGTTGAACATCTTCGAGCTAATTATGTGTTAAGAGCTTTGCCGATTCCAGCAGGAAAACATACAATTGAATTTAAGTTTGAGCCAGAAGTTGTTAAAACCGGAAGTACTATTACATTACTAAGTTCAATCGTAATGGTTTTGCTTTTGATTGGTGGAATTTATTTTGAGAGAAAGAAAGGAACCCAATTGTAGCAATTAATTTGTAAATTTGATTGTAAATTGATGTAAGAATGAATGAATCAAAATTAAATCATGACCACCCTTCCAAAATGGAAGCCCGTTACATTAATGAAGTCAAAAAAATGACTCCACAGCAACGTTATGAAAAATTGATGGCAATAATTGAGCTTTCCTATATTTTAAAAACGGCCAAACAGAAATCTATTTAATGTATGAATAGTCAAATAATAGAAATCTGGAAGTACCTCGCTTTGAATAATGTAAAGTATTTGACTATTGGAGGGTTTGCTGTAAGTATATATGGTTATGGAAGAAATACAGGCGATATAGATATATTTATTGAAGACTCAATTGAAAATAGGGTAAATTTAAGGGAAGCATTAAAACAACTTGGGATTGGCGATTTTGAAGCAATTAATACTATGCAATTTATTCCAGGCTGGACAGATATTACTTTGAATTTTAATTTACGATTGGATATTATAACCTCTGTTAAAGGTTTAGAAAATAGTTCTTTTAACCAACTTTTCGAACAAGCTTATGTTGTTGAGATTAGCGAAACACCCGTCTATTTTTTAGATTACAATAATTTAATTAAAGCTAAGAAGGCTTCAAATCGTCCAAAAGATATTTTAGATATTGAGGAATTAGAAAAAATCAATTCTAAAATCAATTAATATTTTGAAATTAAATCACAAAAAACTTTTAATTATTACCTATTATTGGCCGCCAGCAGGTGGGCCAGGGGTACAACGTTGGTTGAAGTTTGTGAAGTATTTACCTGATTTTAATGTACAACCTATAGTGTATGTACCTAAAAACCCGACTTATCCAATTATTGATAAACATTTAGAAAGTGAGGTTTCAGATAAAGCTATTGTTCTAAAAAATCCAATCTTCGAGCCGTATCAATTGGCTTCTTTTTTATCGAAAAATAAGACCAAAAAAATAAGTTCTGGAATTATTCCGAATCAGAAAAAGCAATCCTTTTTAGAAAAGGTTATGCTTTGGGTACGTGGCAACTTATTCATACCAGATGCGCGTGTTTTTTGGGTAAAACCTTCCGTTTCGTATTTGGAGAAATACATTCGAGAGAACGAAATTGATACTATTATTACATCAGGGCCACCTCATAGTTTACACTTAATAGGATTAGAATTAAAACAAAAATTTAATCTACAATGGTTGGCTGATTTTCGCGATCCATGGACAACGATTGGTTATCATAAATCATTGCGACTATCGTATTACGCTGCAAAAAAGCATAAAAAACTAGAGAGTCAAGTTTTAAATTCGGCAGATACCATTATTGTTACAAGTAAAACAACTAAGTTAGAGTTTCAAGCTTTAACCAATAAACCAATTGCGGTAATTACGAATGGATTTGATGTTGAGAAAGTAGAAATGCAAACGCTAGATACGAAATTTAGTCTAGCCCATATCGGTTCCTTTTTGTCTGAAAGAAACCCTAGAATTTTATGGGAAAGTTTGGTTGAACTTTGTTCTGAAATACCGGATTTTAAAAACCACTTAGAAATCAAATTAATTGGAGCAGTAAGTCAAGAAGTATTGGAAACGATATCAGTGTTTGGATTGAATCAGTATTTGAACAATTTAGGTTATGTTTCCCATGCTGAAGCTGTTGCGCATCAACGTAAATCACAAGTTTTATTATTGATAGAAATTGATTCTGAAGAAACTAAAAGTATTCTGCCAGGGAAACTATTTGAATATATGGTTTCGGAACGACCTATTGTAGCGATTGGTCCAAAGGATTCTGATTTTGCAGAAATTATTACCAATACGAATACGGGTGTCTTTTTTGATTATTCAGAAAAAGCAAGATTAAAACAAACCATTCAAGAGTATTATACTCGTTTTTTGGAAGGTAATTTACAATCACAGGGTGTTGGGCTTCAACAATATTCTAGAAAAAATTTAACCCAACAACTTGTTGAATTACTTGATCAACATTAACTTTCAAATTTACCTATGGGAATCGTCTTAAATCAGTCTTTAAAGAATACCATTATTACCTATATCGGTTTCGCAATTGGTGGTATTAGTACGATTTTTTTATTCCCTTCCATTTTGGGGAAAACCTACTACGGATTGTCAAATTATATTTTATCCTGTGCTAATGTCATTATGCCATTGTTTGCTATAGGGATGCAGAATACCTTAGTGAAGTTTTATTCCCAATGTAAAACGGAGAAAGAACAAAATCAATTTTTATCTTTTTCGGTATTATTTCCATTAGTATTGACCATTCCGATATTACTTTTAGGATTATTTTTTTATGATGAGATAAGTGTGTTTGTGACCAAGAAAAATCCAATTGTAAAAGAGTTTATTTATTTAATTCCTTTTATTGGATTATGCATGGCCTACTTTGAAATATTTTACGCTTGGGCAAGGGTGCATATGCATTCCGTTTTCGGGAATTTTATCAAGGAAGTAGGTTTGCGATTGTTTTCATTAGTAGCATTATTAGCAATGTATTTTGGATGGATTACTGCTATAGATTTTGTATACCTAACAGCAGGGATTTATTTTGTTGCATTATTAATCACCATGGTTTACGCTTTTAGAGTAAAAAAACCAGATTTTCAACTGTCTATTCCGCATAACGTTAAGGGCATTTTAGAATATACTTTTTATATCATTTTATCAGGAAGTGTTGCTAATTTACTTTTAGATGGCGATAAAATAATGTTGAACCAATATATGGATATTGGCAATATTGCATTTTATTCTGTTGCTACCTATATTGCTTTGGTTATTTCTGTTCCAAGTCGTGCGATGCACCAAATTGTATATCCAATTACTGCTAAGTTAATGCACGAAAACAAGCACGATGAATTGAATGATCTATACAAAAAAACCTCCGTCAATTTGCAAATAGTAGGGGGCTTTGTAATGTTGTGCATTTTTGTCAATATAGACCAGTTGTATGAAATGCTCCCAAAAGATTATGCAGGTGGAATATGGATTGTGTTTATCATTGGTTTATCTAAGTATTTTGATTTGATTCTAGGGAATAATAATGCCATCATTTTTAATTCGAAGTACTATCGAATGGTATTGTTCCTTGGTTTAATGCTCGTTTTTTTTACAATTGTATTGAACATGATATTTATACCTTTATATGGAATTACGGGTTCAGCTATTGCGACACTACTTTCTATTACCATTTATAGTGTTGCTAAATTGATGTTTGTAGTTAAACGAATGCATTTGTATCCATTTACTATTCAAACGGTGTATTCAATAGTTATTACTGCCGTATTATTTGTGTTGTTTTATTTCTGGAAGTTCCCTTTTCATCCAATAATAGGGATCGTATTAAAATCAATTCTTGTGACTGTTCTTTACGTGTATATTAATTACAAGTTTTCAATTTCAAAGGAGATAAATGAAGTTTTAAATTCGTTATACAAGAAATATAAATTTTGATCGGTAGAAAATCACTAAATATAGGTATTGTGTAGACGAATTTATGGGTTTAATTTTGTTTTAATAAATCATAATCCCAAATTTATGCATAATCAACATTTTAGTTCTGATAAAAGTTTACAAGATTTTTACAGAAAAATAAGCTCGAGAATTAGTGCAGGCTTTACTGTTAAAGAAAGAAATGACAAGTTACCTTTTGCCATTTTATCCCGAGAAGCAAGAGCAATTAATCATACGTTCAATTTTGTGCTGTTTTGTTTAACTTTTGGATTGTGGTCAGTTGTATGGTTGTATTTGACTTTTGTCTATAGTAAAGAAAAAAGAATTCTTATTGCAATTGATGAAGACGGTAAAACTTTCGAGGAAAGATGCTATTAATTATTCGTTTTATAATTTCTCTTTTAAGTAAGTTGCTGTACTAGATTTTTTTATTTCCACTAGATCTTCAGGAGTTCCTACACCGAGTAATTTTCCACCGTTTTCTCCACCTTCTGGCCCCAAATCAATCACCCAATCAGCACATTTGATCAGGTCTAAGTTGTGTTCAATTACTATGATGGAATGACCTTTTTCGATTAATGCGTCGAATGAAGCTAATAATTTCTTTATATCGTGAAAATGCAAACCAGTTGTAGGTTCGTCAAATACAAACAGCGCTTTGTCTTTAGTAGCCCCTTTAACTAAAAAGGAAGCTAATTTAATACGTTGTGCTTCTCCGCCAGAGAGGGTAGAAGAGGATTGCCCTAATTGAACATAACCTAATCCAACATCTTGTAAGGGTTGTAATTTTTGATTGATTTTATTTTGATTGTGCTTTGCGAAAAAGGCAATGGCATCATCTATCGTCATTGTTAAAATATCATGGATATTTTTACCTTCAAATGCGACTTCTAACACTTCTTTTTTGAAACGTTTTCCATTACATGTTTCACAGTGTAGTTGCACATCTGCCATAAAAACCATTTCTACATTAATTGTGCCTTCTCCTTTGCATGTTTCGCAGCGGCCTCCATCTACATTGAAAGAAAAATGTTTGGCTTGATATCCCCTAACTTTGGAAAGCTTTTCTTTGGCATACAATTCTCGAATATCATCGTATGCTTTAATATAAGTAACAGGATTAGAACGCGAACTTCTTCCAATTGGATTCTGATCTACGTATTCAATATGTTTGATGTGCGAAAATGAGCCTGTCATTTCTGTAAATTGTCCTGCTTTTTCACCTGCGTTATCTAGTTTTTTCTGTAAGGCTGGAAAAAGAATTTTCTTGACCAATGTACTTTTTCCACTTCCTGAAACGCCTGTAATAACAGTCAAAACATCCAACGGAAAAGTAACATCAATATTTTGTAAATTATTTTCGCGAGCGCCTTTAATTTCGATATGATTCTTGAAAGGTCTTCGTTTTTTGGGAACCGAAATTTCTAATTTTCCATTCAAATATTGGGAAGTTAACGAATCAGATTTTAAGATTTCGTCATATGTACCTTGAGCTACTAAATTCCCTCCATGTGTTCCTGCTTCTGGACCAATATCGATAATCATATCCGAAGCTTTCATAATGTCTTCGTCGTGTTCTACAACAATGACAGTATTACCTAAGTCACGTAAGGACAACAATACTTTGATTAATCGTTCGGTATCTTTGGGATGTAAACCAATACTAGGTTCGTCCAAAATATACATGGAACCTACCAAACTACTTCCTAATGAAGTCGCTAAATTGATGCGTTGCGATTCACCTCCGGAAAGTGTTGCTGAATTTCGATTTAGAGTAAGATAATCCAAACCAACTTCAGTTAAAAAAGACAAACGGTTGTTGATTTCAATCAATAATCGTTTGGCAATTTGTTTTTCGTATTCGTTAAGCTCAATGTTTTTAAAAAATTCAACT
>JAGNSF010000103.1 GCA_017988155.1 Flavobacterium sp.
CATCAGCATCGGTTTCTTCTACAAATATTTCGTCTTCAGTTTCAACAATTTCAGATGTGGTCTCGACAATTTTGGTGATTTTCTCCAATTCCATTATTTCAAAAGCAACTGTATTATCTCCTTTATTCTCCTGGAAAAGTTGGTTCAATTGCTGAATGAAATCAGTTTGAATATCATTGATATTCAATAACAACACTAACTTCTTAGCAAATGAAGGTAACACATCTTGCAAATATTGGATTAATGTAAATTGCAATCTAGGTTCACCTTTTTTACCAGTTTCTTTATCTGCCCATCCTTCTTTTACCAGAACACGCATAAAAGTAAAGTTGTTCTGAATCAGAAAATGACGGAATTTTAAATATTCTTCGCCAAAAATTCTAAACTCGTGACTTTCGTCGTATCCTTCCAGAAAAAACGTTGCCCAACCTTTACCATTTTTAGCTACTCGATGTTGCACGTTATTAATAATTCCGCCAAACGAAAGGGTTTTCCCTACGTAATGTTCTAAGTGTTTCAGCGACTCTAATCGAGCATTGCAGAAGTATTTCATCTCAAATTTATAATCATCCAAAGGATGTCCTGAAATATAAATTCCAACTACTTCTTTTTCTTTAGCCAATTTCTCCATCGTGCTCCAATCCTCGCAAGGCGGCACAACTGGCTCGGCAACTTGCACATCGCTACTTTCGCCAAACAAACTCACTTGAGATGAATTTTCGTTTTCTTGAAACTTAGCTCCGTAACGGATTGCTTTTTCGTAAAAGGTAATTCCGTCTCCATCATCATGGAAATATTGCGCGCGCGTGGTTCCTTCAAACGAATCAAATCCTCCGGCCAAAGCCAAATTTTCCAAAGCTTTTTTATTGGCGGCACGCAAATCAATACGTTTTGTCAAATCAAAAATCGATTTGTATTTACCGTCTTTTCTGTTCTCGACAATAGTAGCCACAGCCCCAGATCCTACTCCTTTTATCGCTCCCATCCCAAAACGAACGGCATAATCATCATTAACCGTAAATTTATAAAACGACTCGTTCACGTCTGGTCCTAAAACCTGTAATCCCATTCGCTTACATTCTTCCATAAAGAACGAAACTTGCTTGATGTCACTCATATTATTAGAAAGTACCGCAGCCATGTATTCGGCAGGATAATTCGCTTTCAAATAGGCCGTTTGATAGGCAATCCAAGCGTAACAAGTAGAGTGCGATTTATTAAACGCATATTCGGCAAAGGCTTTCCAGTCGTTCCAAATTTTCTCTAATTTGTCTTTGGCGTGTCCTTTTGCCATCGCTTGGGTGATGAATTTTGGCTCCATTTTTGCCAAGACGTCAATCAATTTTTTTCCCATCGCTTTACGCAAAACGTCAGCATCACCTTTAGAGAAATCAGCTAATTTTTGCGACAAAAGCATTACTTGCTCTTGGTAAACCGTAATTCCGTAGGTATCTTTCAATAACTCTTCGCAATCATCCAAGTCATACACAATAGGCTCTTCTCCGTTTTTACGTTTAATAAAACTTGGAATATAAGCAATTGGTCCCGGACGATACAAGGCATTCATGGCAATCAAATCAGGAAAAACCGTAGGCTTTAATTCCTTCATGTATTTCTGCATTCCGGGACTCTCATATTGGAAAATCCCTACTGTCTCACCACGTTGAAACAATTCGTATGTTTTTAAATCGTCAATAGGAAATTCATCTGGATTCAAATCAATTCCAGATCTGTATTTCACTAATTTAACCGTATCTTTTATTAAGGTTAGGGTTTTCAAACCCAAGAAGTCCATCTTTAACAACCCCGCACTTTCAACGACCGAGTTATCAAATTGGGTCACGTATAAATCCGAATCTTTGGCGGTAGCCACTGGAACGAAATTCGTAATATCATCGGGTGTGATAATCACTCCGCAGGCATGAATCCCAGTGTTTCGAAGATTCCCTTCTAAAACTTTAGCTTGTTGAATGGTCTCTCCTCCTAAATCAGTTCCACCTGCTAAAGCAATTAATTCTTTGATTTTATCGTATTCTTCTGGGCGGACCGTTTTCTTGATTAGCGCATCGTCTTCATTTAAAAAACGAGCCAAATTCCATTTCGACGGCATCATCCCCGGAATTAACTTCGCAATTTTATCGGCCTCAAATAAAGGTAAATCCAATACACGTGCCGTATCACGAATTGCCGACTTTGTCGCCATTTTACCATAAGTAATAATCTGAGCCACTTGTTTGGAACCGTATTTCCGTATCACATAGTCCATTACACTGCTTCGCCCTTCATCGTCAAAATCAATATCAATATCGGGTAAAGACACACGGTCCGGATTCAAGAAACGCTCAAAAAGCAAATTATATTTCAGCGGATCGATATTGGTAATTTTCAAACAATACGCCACCACCGAACCTGCTGCCGAACCCCTTCCAGGACCTACAGACACGCCCATATTTCTAGCTTCGGCAATGAAATCTTGAACAATCAAGAAGTAACCTGGATAACCTGAATTTTCAATTGTCATCAACTCAAAATCCAAACGTTCTTGAACTTCGGAAGTAATTTCGGGGTATCGTTTTTTTGCTCCTTCATAAGTAAGGTAACGCAAATATTTATTTTCTCCACGTTTACCTCCGTCTGCCTCATCTTCAGGGACTAAAAACTCGGCTGGAATTTCAAATTTTGGCAATAAAACATCACGTGCTAAATCGTAAATCTCAATTTTATCTACAATTTCGGAAATATTGGAAATCGCTTCAGGCAAGTCGTTGAAAAGTTGTTTCATCTCATCGCCCGACTTGAAGTAATATTCCTGATTAGGCAAACCATAACGATAACCTCGACCTCGACCTATCGGTGTTGTTTGTTTTTCGCCATCGCGCACACATAATAAAATATCATGGGCATTGGCGTTTTCTTTATCAATATAAAATGTATTATTGGTCGCAATTACCTTCACTTCGTGCTTTCTAGCCAAAGCAATCAAAGCTGTGTTGACACGATTTTCATCTTCTTGATTGTGGCGCATGACCTCAATATAAAAATCGTTTTGGAATTCGGTTTTCCACCAAATCAAAGCTTCCTCCGCTTGGTTTTCGCCCAAATTCAAAACCTTATTTGGAATTTCTCCATAGAGATTTCCAGACAAAACAATAATATCTTCTTTGTATTGTTGAATGACTTTTTTATCAATTCTTGGCACATAATAAAAACCTTCGGTATAAGCAATCGAAGACATCTTAGCCAAATTATGATAGCCTTTTTTGGTCTTCGCCAGAAGGACAATTTGGTAGCCATTGTCTTTTCGGGACTTGTCTTTATGGTCTTCGCACACAAAAAATTCACAACCTACAATAGGTTTCATAGGAACTTCGGTTGGCTCTTCACCATTTTCAATCGCCGATTTATTTTTGGCTGCCACCGATTTATTATGCGCTAAAATATCACGAACAAAATGAAACGCTCCCATTAAATTGGCATGATCTGTCATTGCCACAGCAGGCATTTTTTGTAGTGCTGCCGCTTTTACCAAAGCTGCAATACTAATCGTAGATTGTAAAACAGAAAACTGAGTATGATTATGAAGATGCACAAAATCAGCATCAATCAGTACTTTTTTATTCTCCGAAAGTGTTGCTTTAGAAACAGTTTCAGTTTGTTTATCTCCAAACTGCTGACGAATTCGATCCGAAGCTTCTTTTAAATTAATATGTTTTAAGCCAATTAATTCAATTTCTCTTGGATTTTTATTTTGGAAATCCTGAAAATAGGAAGCGGGAACATCTAGTTCTTCCTTTGTAAATATTTCTCTACGAATTAATTCTAAAAAGCATCTAGTTGTGGCCTCCACATCGGCAGTCGCGTTGTGTGCTTCTCCAAAAGGTCGGTTGAAAAGATAACTGTGTAATTCGGTCAGAGTAGGCAATTTGAATTTTCCACCACGACCTCCAGGCAATTGCAAAAGCGAAGCCGTTACTTCGGTACAAGTATCTAAAACTGGTAGTGATGCCATTGGCGATTCCACTCCCATTCGGTGGAATTCACATCCCATAATGTTGATGTCAAAACCTAAATTTTGACCCACAATGAACTTGGCTTTCGCCAAAGAAATATTGAATTTTTCTAAAACTTCAGCCAAAGAAATTCCTTCAGCTTCAGCCAATTCGGTAGAGATACCATGAATTCGTTCCGCATCATACGGAATATTAAACCCTTCTGGTTTGACCAAATAATCTTGATGCTCGATGAGTTTTCCCATATCATCGTGCAACTGCCAAGCAATTTGTATACAACGTGGCCAGTTGTTAGTATCGGTGATGGGTGCGTCCCAACGCTTTGGTAAACCTGTGGTTTCGGTATCAAATATTAAGTACATACATCTTCATCCCAGCCCGTAAATACTAATCGGGAACCAAAATCAGTCTGATTTCAGTTGTTTATTTAACTGGTTGTAAACAAATTAAAATTATAAAAACTCAAAAAAAATGAGTTCCAAATTTAGTTTTTTTTAGACTAAAAAAACAGGGAAGTTATTAACAAAAAAACAGAGTTTTGTTTTTTTGGATGTCGTAAAATGAACTCAAAAAAAGGATTTCAAATAGTCAGAGTTATTTTTCAAAATCAGACCCTAAAAAGTTAAAAAAAAGACTGAAAATTGAAAATTTAATTTTGTGTGTTTTTCTAATTTATGACTATTTTAACCCTATTTATTACATTTTTTGAGCCAAAACCCGTCAAATTAGTCCAAAATAAGCCAAAATCTGCAAATTCTAAAATATGAAAAAAAACAGAGTCAAAAGAAGTTTACAAAGAGCTTTTACAACTAAATTGTAAAAAAATATCCAAAACCCTCTCTTTTACAATTGCATTATCCTTCTTAAAGACAATTTGGGTGTCGTATATAGTACATATAGTATGAATTAGACTTTATTTCTTTTTTTAAATTTGCATAAATTGTTAGAATTGTGGTCAATCGACCAATTATAAAAACAGAGAAATACATTAAAAAATAGTTACAATGAGTAAGACATTATTTGACAAAGTATGGGATTCGCACGTAGTGCGTAAGATAGAAGATGGTCCAGACGTGTTTTTTATAGACCGTCATTTCATCCATGAGGTTACTAGTCCTGTTGCTTTTTTAGGTTTAAAAACAAGAGGCATCTCGGTATTATATCCAGAACGTACTTTTGCTACTGCCGATCACAACACACCAACAATAAATCAACACCTTCCGGTTGCAGATCCATTATCAGCAAATCAACTTAAAGCGCTTGAAGATAATGCCAATGAGTATGGTATTTCTCACTGGGGTTTAGGTCACCAAAAAAACGGAATCGTTCACGTGGTAGGCCCTGAAAACGGAATTACTTTGCCTGGCGCTACCATTGTTTGTGGAGATTCACACACTTCTACGCACGGCGCTTTTGGTGCCATTGCTTTTGGTATTGGAACTTCTGAGGTGGAAATGGTATTGTCTACGCAATGTATTATGCAGCCAAAACCAAAGAAAATGCGTATTAACGTTAATGGTGAATTAAACAAAGGAGTGGGTCCAAAAGACGTAGCCCTTTACATTATTGCCCAATTAACTACTTCTGGTGGAACTGGATATTTTGTAGAATATGCGGGTGATGTTTTTGAAAACATGACCATGGAAGGACGTATGACTGTGTGTAACTTAAGTATCGAAATGGGTGCTCGTGGCGGTATGATTGCTCCTGACCAAACTACTTTTGATTTCTTAGAAGGAAGATTACACGCTCCGAAAGGTGAAGCTTGGGATAAAGCGGTAGCGTATTGGAAAACATTAAAAACAGATGCTGATGCGGTTTTTGATGCTGAATTGAACATCAACGCAGCTGACATTGAACCAATGATTACATATGGTACTAATCCAGGAATGGGAATTGGTATTTCTAAACATATTCCGAATGCCAACCAAGTAGAAGGTGGCGCGGAAACTTACAAAAAGTCATTAGCCTATATGGGCTTTGAAGAAAATGATGTGATGATTGGAAAATCAATCGACTACGTTTTCTTAGGAAGTTGTACTAATGGTCGAATTGAAGATTTTAGAGCTTTTACAGAAATTGTAAAAGGCAGAAAAAAAGCAGACAACGTTACGGCTTGGTTAGTACCAGGTTCTCACGTTGTAGAAGCACAAATTAAAGAAGAAGGATTGTTAGACATTCTTACCGAAGCAGGATTTGTATTGCGTCAGCCAGGTTGTTCAGCCTGTTTGGCAATGAATGATGACAAAGTACCTGCTGGAAAATATGCAGTAAGTACATCCAACAGAAACTTTGAAGGTCGTCAAGGTCCTGGTTCAAGAACATTATTGGCAAGTCCAATTATGGCTGCTGCAGCTGCAGTTACAGGTAAATTGACTGATCCTAGAGATTTGTTTTAAATGCATTGAGCTTTCGGCTATGAGCTATGAGCCTTGGCAATTAGTAATTAGCCCAAAGCATAGAAAATATGAGAGATTTTAGAAAATATAACGCTTGGCAAGAAAGTCATTTGTTTGCACTTGAGGTCTATCAAGTAACAAAAGAATTTCCAAAAGAAGAATTATTTGGATTAACAAGTCAATTGAGAAGAGCAGTTTCTTCTATTCCAACAAATTTTGCCGAAGGTTGTGGTTCTAATTCCGAAAAAGAATTTGCAAGATATTTGAATTTCGCAATTGCCTCTTGTTCAGAAGTAGAATATTTATTATTACTCACTTTTGATTTGAAATATTTAAACTCTGAAATCCATCCAATTTTAGAAACAAAAG
>JAGNSF010000104.1 GCA_017988155.1 Flavobacterium sp.
AATTGTGTAACCAAGGAAAAGCCTTTACCAATAAAATTTGGAATGCGTTCAAACTGATTAAAGGTTGGGAAGTTTCGGATGCTATTCCGCAACCCGAATCGTCTAAAGTAGCCATTGAATGGTATGAGGCGAAATTGCAACAAACCCTTTTAGATATTGAAGATAATTTTGAAAAATATAGAATTTCAGATGCTTTAATGGGTATATATAAATTGGTTTGGGACGATTTTTGTTCTTGGTTTTTAGAAATGATTAAACCAGCGTACCAACAACCTATTGATAGTATTACTTTGGCGAAAGCCATTGAAATGTTGGAAAACAACTTGAAATTATTGCACCCGTTTATGCCGTTCTTAACAGAAGAAATTTGGCAGTTACTGGCTGAAAGAACTAAAGAAGAAGCGTTAATTGTCTCGACTTGGCCAACAATGAAGTCATTCAACGCGAGTTTGATTGCTGATTTTGATAACACTATCGAAGTGATTTCAGGTATCAGAACCATTCGTAAAGACAAGAATATTCCGTTCAAAGATACGATTGAGTTGAAGGTGGTGAATAACGATAAAGCTTCGACTTATTTTGATTCGGTAGTTAGTAAATTAGGTAACATCACGGCATTGGATTATGTATCCGATAAAGTGGATGGTGCGTTATCTTTCCGTGTGAAATCGAATGAATATTTTATTCCAATTACGGGAAATATCAATGTAGAAGAAGAAATTGCTAAATTGACTGAAGAGTTAAATTATACCAAAGGTTTCTTGAAATCTGTTCAAGGGAAATTATCGAATGAAAAATTTGTGGCAGGTGCTCCAGATAAAGTAATCGAAATGGAACGCAAGAAAGAAGCAGATGCTTTGGCAAAAATTGCAACGATTGAACAAAGTTTGGCAGGATTGAAATAATCTATAAATTCATAAAAAAATCCCGTTCCAAATTTACAACGGGATTTTTTTTGAATTAAATATAAACTAACCCAATAAAAACAAGAAAAGTAAAGGGAAAATAATTCCAGCAACGGCTAATTTCCATCCGCGTTGTTTCCAACTGAACTTTCCGGCTTTGACCATAATAGTTCCTGTTAAGGCAATGATAATTAGACTTATTGCAAATATATCCGAATAGTAAATCCAAAAGTTAGAGGTATTCTTGTGTAACTTCATTGTTTGACTTATGATTGGTGTTTTCAAAAACGAAATAATTTCTCCTTTACCCGTTTTTAAGTCAATTTCTACGTCTTGGTTTTCAAAAGACATTCTGAATTCTCCTTTTTTAACCATTTGGCGTTTTAATTTTCCTTCGATGCCTAATTTTTTGGCTAATTCCTCAGCATATTTTTCATTTATTTCGCTTTTAGCAGGTAATTGTACTTCAATAGCTTTGGTTTCCAAAGTGTATTTTTCTGGATGCCATACATCACGGTGATTCATTAATAATCCAGAAAAGGCAAAGGATACAATCAATCCAATATAAAAATACCCTAAATCTCTGTGTAAGTCTCTCCAATTAATTTTTTTCATAAACACTATTTTTTTGTTTTGTATAGACGAAGCTATTCAAGAAAGGTTTAATTAAAATTTATATTTTAAATTAGTTATGATTTGGCGTGGAGCAATTGGATTCACACTGTAATTCTCATGAACAGTATAATTTAATTCATTGGTGATATTAGAAAGTTTACATAAAATGCTCCATTTTTTATGCGAATATCCAGCAGAAATATCTACAGTTGTATATCCTTGCAACGGAATGTCTCTGTCATTAATTGTCACTGCACCTGTAGTTGTATTTACCACATATTGATCGTTCCATCCCCCAAAACGCTCTCCAATATAGTTTCCTATTGCCCCTAAAGAAACCCCTTTTAGTTTTCCTGATGGAATGTTGTAAAAGAAACTTAAATTAGCTGTATTTGCAGGAGTTCGAACTAATCTGTCGCCTTCAATAAAACCACCGTTCACTTTATTGGTTTTAGAATAACGGCTGTCGTTATAGCTGTAGCCAGCTGCAAAATTTAATCCGTCTATTGGTTTTGCATTAATGTCAATTTCAATTCCTTTACTTTTGGTTTCTCCATTCAACACTTTGATGGTAGTGTCCGTATTTTGAGTAATACCATCGGCTTTGAACTCGGCGGTTTGTGACAAATTGCTGTTGGTAATTTGATACACTGTAACATTAGTACTCAAGATTCCATTCCAAAAATCTTTTTTAATTCCTATTTCATATTGATCAATAATCGATGCTTCAATAGGTTTTAAATCAGCTGTAGTGCCAGTATTTGGTGTAAACGAATTAGAATAGCTTGCAAATACTGACGAATTTTTATCAGGTTGATAGATGAATCCAATTTTTGGCGAAAACGCTTTGTCTTGTAGTCGAATCCCTTTTGTAATACTAACCGGATTTGTAGTTAATTTATATGTTGCAGCTTGTGCTTCTTGCCAAGACCAACGGATTCCTGCCAACATCTTGAATTTTTCGGTAAACGATATTAAATCTTGAGCATAAATTCCAAAACGATTGGTAGTCGTTACAACTTTTTGGGTATTGGTTGCATTGGGTTCAGTTGTAGTTTGATTGTTTGGATTAAAACTAAAAACATTTATGGTGTCGTAATTAGCTGGCGAAAATACAAACGTATTCGCAGTTGCTACTGAGTTTTCATAATCAATTCCCGAAAAAGTCTGGTGTTTGATTTTTCCAGTATAAAAATCACCTTGCAAACTGAATTGCTCACCTAAAATGGCTTCTAAGTTTTTGTTTTGACCTAAAGGTCGGCTCCAAGTTTCGTTAGGATTAGTAATTTGAATTCGCTCAGTTCCTTTGGATTCTCGGTCATAATTTTGATAAGACGAATTAAAATTCAGTTTCCAGTTTTTGTTAAACGAATGATTCAAGAGGGCGGATGCACTAGCGGTTTTCGTATTTCCGTTTGACCATAATGCACCATAATATTTTCCTCTTGGCACATCATAAACTTGTTTTCCAATGATAATAGTACCAAAATCAGGAGTCCAATTATCCTTCATAAAATCGCCTTGTAGGGTAATTTGTGTTTTTGCATTCAAATTAAATAAGAACGAAGGATTGATGTAATAACGTTCTCTTTTGACCACCTCTCTAAAACTTTCAGAGTTTTCATAAGAACCAGTAAAACGGTAAGCAATAGATTTATTTATTGGGCCATAAAAATCAATGGATGGTTTGTAAAATGCATAACTTCCCATTTGTAGGGAAATTTCACCGCCTTTTTTGAAAGAAGGGGTTTTGGTAACCAAATTTAGAATTCCTCCTGGAGCAACATTGCCATATAATAAAGCCGATCCGCCTTTTAAAAATTCTACTTTATCCAAAGAAGACACTTCTGGAATAGATCCTGCATTATAGCGAAATCCATTTTTGAACATATTATTAACCGACATATCATAACCTCGAGACCAAAACGATTCTTGAGCGCCACCACGAGCTGAACCTACATACACACCATTCGCATTTTTGATTACTTCACTCAATCGAATGGCTTGTTGTTGCACAATAACTTCATTGTCTATAGTTTGCATGCTTTGTGGAATATCCATAGGCTTCAAACCGGAACGAATTGCACTTACTTTTCGTTTATTTGGACTTTCTTTAATTACGATTACAATTTCTCTTAGAGTTTCCATTTGTTCCTCAAGAGTGAATGTCACTTTTGTGGTTTCGTGTGCAACGACTTTAATATCCTGAGTTTGTTTTGTCAAACCCTCAGCTTCAATGGTAATCGTGTGCAAACCAACTGGAAAGTTTTCAAAATGAAACCTCCCTTTACCATCTGTTTTTGAAACGGATGCTTTTTTACCTAATCGAATTGAAACACCCGAAAGCGGGTAGCCATCTTTTGAAATGATGTTTCCTTCTATCGAACCTGTTTCTTGAGCAGAGCTAATCAAATAAGAGAGTAAGGCGATAAGTAAGAGGTAAATTTGCTTTTTCATAATCGTTTATTTGGAATAATTAAAAATAACGATGCAAATATAAAAGCAACAATTGAATTATCAAAGTTTATTTAGATTAAATCTTAATAAATTTTATATGATGAATTTAAAATGTTGAAATACAATTATTTAATTGTATCTTTAAATTAATCGGTTTCACAATACTCTTATGTTGATTATTGAAATTTACCATGTTTTATTTTGGTTCTATAAGTTTATCTTATGGTAAAATAATAAATATCATTCGAGTCCTCGTAATTCAAACGCATAATAACAGCAACTTTGAAACATCTAATCTTTAATTATTTATAATATGAAAAAAGTATTTTTACTAACAAGCTTATTTGTTGCCACATTAGGTATGGCGCAAGAAGCTACTTGTCCAGTTACAGGTAAAACAGCTAGTAGTGCAAAAGAATCAGCTGCTTATGACAAGCACGGTTCAATGTCTGCTGGACATGGAGCGCCGGCCGAAAAAGGAAGTGCGCAAACTAACAAAAACAAAGAATGGTGGCCTAATCAATTGAATTTAGATGTATTACGTCAAAATTCAAATTTATCTAATCCAATGGGAGCTGAGTTTGATTATGCTAAAGAGTTCAAATCATTGGATTACGCTGCTTTGAAGAAAGATCTTCAAGCTTTAATGACACAATCAAATGATATGTGGCCAGCTGATTTTGGGAATTATGGTCCGTTATTTATTAGAATGGCTTGGCATAGTGCGGGGACTTACCGTTCAGGCGATGGACGTGGAGGATCTCGTGCAGGGCAACAACGTTTTGCGCCATTGAATAGTTGGCCAGATAACGTCAATTTAGACAAGGCTAGAAGATTATTATGGCCAATCAAACAAAAATACGGAAGTAAAATTTCTTGGGCAGATTTAATGATCTTAACAGGAAATGTCGCTTTGGAATCTATGGGATTCCCAACCTTCGGATTTGCTGGAGGTAGAGTTGATGTTTGGGAACCAGAATCTAATGTATATTGGGGTTCAGAAAACAAATGGTTAGATCACGCTAGAAGCTCGGAAGGAAAATTAGAAAATCCATTGGCAGCAACTCAAATGGGATTGATTTATGTGAATCCAGAAGGTCCAGCAGGGAATCCAGACCCGCTTTTGGCTGCTAAAGATATTAGAGAAACATTCGGAAGAATGGGAATGAACGATGAAGAAACGACTGCTTTGAATGCGGGAGGACACACTTTTGGGAAAACACACGGAAAAGGACCTGCTAGTCATGTTGGAGCTGATCCAGAAGCTGCTGGAATCGAAGAACAAGGATTGGGTTGGAAAAGTTCTTATAAATCAGGTAAAGGAACTGACGCTATTTCATCTGGTTTAGAAGTAACTTGGACAGGAAAACCTACACAATGGAATTATGGTTTTTTCAAAATCTTATATGATAATGAATGGGAATTGACTAAAAGTCCTGCTGGAGCTCATCAATGGATAGCTAAAAACGGAAAAGCAATAATTCCGGATGCATTTGATCCGAATGTGAAGCATTTACCAACGATGTTAACGACTGATTTATCATTCCGTTTTGATCCTGAATATGCTAAAATTTCTAAGCGTTTTTATGACAATCCAAAAGAGTTTGAAGTAGCTTTTGCTAAGGCTTGGTTTAAATTGACTCACCGTGATATGGGGCCTAAAACGACTTATTTAGGACCAGAAGCACCTACTGAAGATTTGATTTGGCAAGACCCAATTCCTGCTTTGAATCACGAAGTAGTAAATGATAAAGACATCAAAGCATTGAAAGCTGAGATTGCAAAATCAGGTTTGTCAATTAGTGAATTAGTATCTACTGCTTGGGCTTCAGCGTCTACTTACCGTGGATCGGATAGAAGAGGTGGAGCTAATGGTGCTAGAATTCGTTTAGAGCCACAAAAACATTGGGCTGCTAATAATCCAAAACAATTGTACAAAGTGTTACCAGTTTTAGAGACTATTCAGAAAAATTTCAACGCTAAAAGTGCTTCTAGAAAAATTTCTATGGCAGATTTAATTGTACTTTCTGGTGTATATGCTGTAGAAACAGCTGCTAAAAATGCTGGACATGCAGTAAATGTTCCTTTTACACCGGGTAGAATGGATGCCACTCAAGAGCAAACAGATGTTAAAGGTATGGCGGTTTTAGAGCCAACAGCGGATGGTTTCCGTAACTACTTGAAAACAAAATATACTGTGGCAACTGAAGCCTTATTAGTTGATAAAGCTCAATTGTTAACATTAACAGCTCCAGAAATGACTGTTTTAGTTGGTGGTTTGCGTGCTATGAACGCGAATTATGATGGTTCTAAACATGGAGTTTTCACTACTGAAAAAGACAAATTAACGAATGATTTCTTTGTTAATCTTTTAGATATTAATACAGCATGGACTGCAGTTAATGATGATAAAGAAGTTTTTGAAGGTAAAGACAGAGTTACAGGGGCTCCAAAATGGACTGCAACTCGTGCGGATTTAATTTTTGGTTCTAATTCTGAGTTGAGAGCTTTAGCTGAAGTATACGGAAGTAATGATGCAAAAGGAAAGTTTGTGAACGATTTCGTTGCAGCTTGGAACAAAGTAATGATGCTTGATTTTTTTACAGCAAAAAAATAAGAATACATAAGATTGAGTCGTCCTAAAATAGGTTGACAAGTTTTACAATAAATTAATTAAAACCAGTGAAGTTAACTTCACTGGTTTTTTCATATACAAAGTTAGGTGTTTTCATATTTAAACTCAAATGTGGTCTTT
>JAGNSF010000105.1 GCA_017988155.1 Flavobacterium sp.
GAAGCCTTTTTTTATTATATAAATTTCGAATTATATTCTGAAAATACCTCCAAAAGCAATAATTTTTTGGAAGAAAAAGAATTCTTGTGAAGCCGAATCAGTATCGCTAAAAGTGGTTTGAATGTCAGGCATATTAATGTAGCCACCTTTCAATTCTGTTTGGATATAAAAATGCTTGAAAAAAGTAATATTCAAACCGGCTTTTATAGATGCTCCATAACCTGCTACATGAAAATCATCATGACGTTCTTTTCCTAATAATTTAGCATTGGTCTTTGGGTATAAAAAACCAACTCCAACACCCTCGGTTAAATTAACTTGTACTTTGTCAGTGTCTTGGATATTAAATAATTTGGAAATATCATCGTGTCTAGAGATTTCAGTATTAACATAGTTCAAACCATCTGTATGTTCAAAAGTCAAAAATTGCTCAGTCAATAGTACTTGATTATTGGCAATAGCTTCTCCGTAAGCATATCTGTTGGGATAAGTTCCAGTATACTTTACAGCAATGTCTTGATCCATTACATATTTCATATGATCGACTCCAATAGCTATACTATAATGATCATTAACAAAATAACCCATTCTAAAGTTAGTTTGAGGAATTGTCATTCGACCTGGATTGATATAATCGATATGCCATCCTTTTGGTTTATCCTTTGCAGAGACATCGTAAATGGTGAAATCATAATCAGTTCCTTTAAAATGAATGTCTGATTTTGAATAGGTTTCACGATTTCCTCCCCATGAAACAAAGAATTTTCCTTTGTTATGAGCGGTGTATTTGTCTTGAATTTTTATAGCTTCTTGTGCAAACACAGTTAGTGAAAATAAAACTAGTGTTAATGGTAATAATAACTTTTTCAACGATTTAGGGTATTAATTAAAATTGATTTATGGTTTTTCTAATGGCTACTAATTTGGTCATTAAGTCTTCAAAATAATCCAAATGCAACATATTGGCACCGTCACTTTTTGCATTAGCAGGGTCAAAATGGGTTTCGATAAAAATTCCATCTACACCAACTGCAATTCCAGCTTTAGCAACTGTTTCAATCATATCAGGTCTTCCACCTGTTACACCAGCAGTTTGGTTGGGTTGTTGTAATGAATGGGTTACATCAAGAACAGTTGTAGCATATTGTTGCATCGTAGGAATTCCTCTGTAGTCTACAATCATATCTTGGTAACCAAACATAGTTCCTCTATCTGTAACCATTACGTTTTGGTTGTTGCAATCCAATACTTTTTGAACTGCATGTTTCATGCTTTCTGGACTCATGAACTGTCCTTTTTTCAAGTTAACTGTTCTACCTGTATTGGCTGCAGCTACTACTAAATCGGTTTGGCGAACTAAAAATGCAGGAATTTGCAATACATCAACATATTGGGCTGCTTTATCTGCATCCTCATTCGTGTGAATATCAGTAACGGTTGGAACACCAAAAGTTTCTGAAACTTTGCGAAGAATTTTTAATGCTTTTTCATCTCCAATTCCCGAGAAGCTATCAATTCTAGAACGATTTGCTTTTTTAAATGATCCTTTAAAAACAAAAGGAATTTCTAATTGATTAGTTATACCAACTAATTTTTCAGCAATACGCAATGCCATTTCTTCCCCTTCGATAGCGCAAGGGCCTGCCAATAAAAAAAAGTTACCACTATCAGTATGCTTAATTTGTGGAATATGTTGTAGGTTCATAATAATGAATTAATTTATACTACAAAGGTAGTTAGGAATTGGGAATTAGGAATTCGATTTTATAACTATTTTCATTTTTAACCATAAAAAAAGCCCTAACTTAAGTTAGAGCTTTTGTATTAATGGATTTGAAATATTAGAATTTCAATGTAACTTCTAATTCAAATTCGTCAGCAATTGCTTTGTCTCCAATAGAAGTAAAGAAAGTTCCTGAACCGTATTTGATATCGTATTTTGTTCTGTCTACCATAAACTTAGTAGTAGCAGAGTTAGCTGTTGTAGTTAAATCAAATGTAATTGGTTTAGTAATTCCTTTGATAGTCAAATCTCCAGTTACTGTATATACATTTGCTGATTTCGCAACTACTTTTTTGAAATTCAATTTTGCAGTTGGGAATTTTTCAGTTCCAAAGAAATCATCTGCTTTTAAGTGACCGTTTAATTTACCTTGGTATTCACCTTGTAAATCAGTAGCAGTTAATGATGTCATATCAACTGTGAAGTTTCCATCAGCTACTTTTTTTCCTTTGAATACTAAAGCTCCGTCTTTAAAATTTACTGTTCCGTTGTGTTGTCCAGTTACTTTTTTCCCTAACCAGTTAATGTTACTTTTTGCAGCGTCAATTTTTTTGGTTTGAGCTGAAACCGATACTGTAGCTAAAGCTACTACTAATGCTAATGCAATTGATTTTAAATTTTTCATTTGTTTTAAATTTAAGGTTTATTAATAATTAAAGAGTGATAAATAATTCGTCGTTTGATTTTCTTACTTTTTTGTAATGTTGTGTGTCATCTTCAGCATGTCTGTAACCAATTGGAGCTAACAAACAAGCATTCAATCCTAGTTTGTCTAATCCTAAAATTTCATTTACTTGAACAGGAACAAAACCTTCCATTGGGGTAACATCGATGTGAAGTTCAGCAGCAGCATTCAATAAATTTCCTAAAGCTAAATAGGTTTGTTTTGCCGTCCAGATGTTTCTTGTTTCTTCTGGTAATCCTGTGATACTACCTTTCATAAAATCGACATATCCTTGAATAGCTTCTAATGGTAATTCTCTTGTTTTGCAGATTGTTGCTGCTAATTGATTAATTCCTGCTTCGCCAAAATTCAATTCATTGGCAAAAACCAAGAGGTGAGAAGCATCAGCAACTTGTGCTTGACCATAAGATGCAGCTATTAGTTTAGCTCTTAGTTCAGGATTTTCTACAATGAAAACTTTATAAGGTTGTAAACCATACGATGATGTACTCAAGCGGATGGCTTCTTTTAAAAATGCTAAATCATCGGCTGTAATTTTTTTGGATACATCAAATTTCTTTGTGGCATATCTCCAATTCTGGTTTTCTAAAAATGTACTCATTATAGGTGTTTAATTAATTTCTAAATTTTTCTAATAATTCGTTCAGCTGGATGCGCTCTTCCTCAGTTAATTTTTGTGAGTAGGAGTCCTCATGCATTTTGACTTTGGGTTCTAATTCATTTAAAATAGCAAGCCCCTTTTGGGTAATAGTAACTTCTATTTTTCTTCGGTTAGCTGGACACACTTCACGAGTTACTAATTCTTTCAACAAGAGTTTATCAACTAAACGAGTGGTATTACTCGTTTTGGCTAACATACGCTCTTGGATTACAAACATATTAGTAGGATTCCCTTTTTGACCACGCAAGATGCGTAACACATTAAATTGTTCAGAAGAAATATCAAAGGGTTTCAAAATCTCATTAAAACTTTCTGCAATTATGTTTTGGGTATACATAATGTTCATGATAATTTTTTTAGAATTATCCATAGGTACAGTTGATTTTAAAATATCTTCAATTCTCATATTTGTCACTACTTAATTTGTAGGTACAAATATAGTGTAATATTTATTTGTATATACAAATGTATGTTATATTTTTGTTAAATTAAAAAATGAACAATTATTATTTCCAATTCAATTGCAGGGCAAAACAACTTTTATCTTCTTTGGTAATGCTAAAAATAGTAGTGTTTTTCTCGCTATTTTCGTGAATAACCACTTCGTCTTTTAATGAAAGCTCCTTCATAAAATTCATTTCAAAACTTTCAATTTTTTGGTTCAGAATTTTGGTTTCATCGACTAGATCCAAACACCATTCTAAATACTTGACATTATTAGCGTGATTGACAATATCCAAATCGGATAAGCGAACAGTTTTTTCAAACACCATTTCTTTATCGTGGTTGAGGTTTATTTTAGAAAAAGTTTCTTGTGTGGCTTTGTCGTCAGGAAACAATTCAAAATGTTCGTAGGGCAATGCCAAGGCTTCGGGACGACGAATTTCCGTATTAAAAACCGCCCAGAATGTTTCAGAACCTACAATCTTTTTCCCATTAACATACATTTCTAAAGCACGAACGGAACGTGAATTTTCTAATGAATTAATCCACGTTTTAACAGTAACTACATCACGCCATTGAGGTAATTTACTCACTTCTACTCGCATTCGGCTCAATACCCAAGCTTGGTTGTACTCCTGCATATCAGTAAAGCTAATGCCGCCTATTTCAGAATGTGCTGCAGCGGTCATTTGCAATATATTACACAATTCGGTGTATTTTAAATAGCCATTAGGTGCACATTGGGTAAAATTGATTTCCCAGTCTTTGCTTAAAATAGAAGTGAAATTAGGAGAAATTGGCATATAAATAATTAGGGTTGATGTGTTGTAAATTGATTGATGTGGTCTATAATTTCTTTTCTATCACATAAATAATCAAACCACTTCGCATTTTCGGTTCTTTTAAACCAAGTTATTTGTCGTTTAGAAAAACGGCGGGTGTTCTTTTTGATTTCTTCAATGGCGAATTCTAAACTATCGTCCCCATCAAAATAACGGAATAATTCGCGATAACCGACTGTTTGTAAAGCGTTTAATTCTTTGTGCGAATATAATTCTTTGGCTTCCGCCAAAAGACCTTCGTTAAGCATAATGTCTACCCGTTGATTAATTCGGTCATACATAACGCTACGTTCAGTTTCTAAACCAATAATGATTGGTGTAAAATTCCGATTGTTTTTTGTTTGATTTAAAAAAGAAGAGTAGGGTTGTCCTGTTCCAATACAAACTTCTACAAATCGCATCATACGTTGTGGGTTTTGAAGCGTTTGTGGATTTTCAAGTTTAATTTTTTCAAAATAGACTAGGTCAAGTTGTTCTAATTTTTCTTGTAAGTACGCAATCCCATTTTTTTCAAAGTTTCTATTTACTTCATCTCGAACAGATGTATCAATATCTGGAAAGGAATCAAAACCTTTTAAAACAGCGTCAACATACAAGCCAGAACCTCCTACTAAAATGACATAGTCGTTGGTTTGATACAATTCGTTAAGTTTTGAAATGGCTTCTTTTTCAAAATCGCCAACTGTATAATTTTCAAAAATGGATTTATTTTGAATGAAGTGATGTGGAGCTCCAGCCAATTCCTCTTGACTTGGAACGGCAGTACCAATGCGCATTTCTTTGAAAAATTGTCGACTGTCACACGAAATAATCTCACATTGAAAATGTTGAGCCAAAGCAATGCTTAAGGAAGTTTTTCCAATAGCTGTTGGTCCAATTATAGTAATGAGGTATTTCATATATTGTGAATTCTAAACATAGTTTTAAGGCTTCTAGCCTTTTAAAGGCTAGAAGCCTTAAAATTAAAACGAAATTATTTTTAGTGTTTTACTTCTTCTGATTTGTCCTTGGATAATTGTTTTTGCATCACGATTGTGTTGCATCGGAATCAAAATATTTTTAAGTATGTCGATATGGGTCACTTGGTAATTCAAATCATAAAAAGCATAGCCTTTGTAAATACCGTTTTCTATCAAAACTGCTGAGCGCTCATTAACATTGCGACCACGATCTATCAAAATTTTATTTTGGTTTTCAAAACTATTTTCGGAGATGAATTTTTGTACTCGGTTGTTGTATTCTTCCGGCGTAATTTTGCCAATACAAGCACCGTCACATTCCTTAATTTTGTATTGAAAACAGTCCGAATTGGTTTGGTATAAACCTGTTAGTTTTTGGCACAAATGGTATTTTTCTGTAATTCTAAACAAAGCATTTTTACCTTCTTGTAGCGTAGTAAAAGAGGTGATTTCTTTTTTGCGTCCATCGGCTTTTTGCAAGCGTAAATTCAAATAGCCGTTTGTATCTTTTTCGGAATACAAAGCCCACTCAAAGATACTTTTGCGTTGCGCTCGATTGAAAATAGGCTTGTTGATTTTTATTTCTTCACTTTCTTTCAAAAGGGCAATCAATTCGCTGCCTGTTTCTTCATAAGTAACCGTAAATACCTCTTTTTGAATCTTTTTGGATTTGGTAGAAGTTCCCGTAAAGTGTTGGTTAATTCGCTTTTTAATATTTCGGCTTTTGCCAATGTAAATCAAATCGCCTTTTTCGTTATGGATGTAGTAAATCCCCGTTTTTGAAGGTAATTGTTCTACTATATCCAATAATTTTGGCGCGATTCCTTTTTGAATTTCTTGTTTGATAAAGTCGTTCAACAGTTGCTTTTCGACATCTTTTTCTAAAAGCATTTTGAATAATTTGGTAGTAGCGATAGCGTCGCCACTTGCTCGGTGTCGGTCTGACATAGGAATTCCTAAAGCGCGAACTAATTTACCTAAACTATATGAAGGTTGATCCGGAATTAATTTTTTGGACAATTCTACCGTACATAATGTTTTGGCTTGAAAATCATAGCCTAGACGCTTAAATTCGGTACGTAAAATTCGGTAATCAAAAGACGCATTGTGCGCTACAATAATACAATCTGATGTAATTTCGATTATGCGTTTGGCTACTTCAAAAAACTTGGGTGCTGAGCGCAGCATGGCATTATTAATTCCAGTTAATTTAACTACAAAGGGTTGAATAGGAATTTCGGGATTGACTAAACTGATAAATTGATCCACCACTTCG
>JAGNSF010000106.1 GCA_017988155.1 Flavobacterium sp.
AAAAATTATTTTTTTGCAAAGCCGAAGCATATTCTACATCATAATTAGTATTTGCAATAGCTTCGTTGCAATTGGGAACATAATAACTGTGCACTAAATACATGTATTCGTTATCATTTATTCCTTCAAACAAAGGCGATTTCAAATTGTAAATTTGGTTCCATCCCATCTGAGGTACTTTTACAGCATTAGAAAACCGGATTACATTCGCATCAAAAATGCCTAATCCATCTGTATTTCCTTCTTCGGAATGTTGGCACATCAATTGCATACCCAAACAGATTCCTAACACTGGTTTTTTTAATGTTGGAATCAAACTATCCAAACCACTTTCTTTAAGTTTTTGCATGGCATAGCTCGCTTCGCCAACTCCCGGAAAAATGACTTTGTCCGCTTGTTCAATCTCGTATGGATTATTAGTTAACACGGCTGTATATCCCAAACGCTCTATAGCAAACAAAATGCTTTGAATATTTCCTGCTCCGTAATTGATGATTGCAATTTTCATTTTATATGCTTTGGGCTTTGGGCTTTGAGCTTTGGGCAGAATGCCGATAGCTGAAAGCTCGAAGCATTTTATAACATTCCTTTGGTACTTGGTAAAATCATTTTCTCTGTATCGCGTTTCACAGCAACTTTGATCGCTTTGGCGAAAGCCTTGAAAATAGCTTCAATCTTGTGATGTTCGTTAGTTCCTTCCGCTTTGATATTGATATTCGCTTTGGCACCATCAGAGAAGGATTTGAAAAAGTGGTAGAACATCTCAGTTGGCATTTTACCTACCATTTCGCGTTTGAATTCGGTTTCCCAAACTAACCAATTTCTACCTCCAAAGTCAATGGCTACTTGCGATAAGCAATCGTCCATTGGCAAACAAAAACCGTATCGTTCAATGCCTAATTTGTTTCCTAATGCTTTCGCAAAAACTTCACCCAAGGCAATGGCAGTATCTTCAATAGTATGGTGTTCGTCAACATCTAAATCACCTTTCACGATAATTTCTAAGTCCATTTGTCCGTGACGTGCAATTTGATCTAACATGTGATCAAAAAAAGCAATTCCGGTATCGATTTTACTTTTTCCTGTTCCGTCTAAATTCAGATTGATAAAAATATCCGTTTCATTGGTTTTTCTTTCGATTGAAGCAGAACGAGCTTCTAGTTTTAAAAACTCATAGATGGTTTTCCAATCGGTGGTTTGTAAGGAAATAACATCGCTAAAATCTTCATTTTCTTTGATTTCCTCACTTCCTAAACCTTCTTGTTGTTTTAAGAAAATAGCTTTAGCACCTAAGATCTTTGCTAAGGCAACATCTGTAATTCGGTCGCCTAAAACAAAAGAATTGGCTAAATCGTATTTTGGATTGTCAATGTATTTAGTCAACATTCCAGTACGTGGTTTACGTGTTGGTGCATTGTCCGCAGGAAACGAACGGTCTATGAAAATATCATCAAATAAAACGCCTTCGTTTTCAAACGCTCTTAAAATGAAATTCTGTGTAGGCCAAAAGGTATCTTCTGGAAAACTATCTGTTCCCAATCCGTCTTGGTTGGTCACCATTGCCAATTCATAATCCAATTCGTTAGCAATTTTAGCCAAGTACTGAAACGCTTTTGGGTAAAATTCTAATTTATCTAAACTGTCTAATTGAAAATCGGCAGGTTCAATTACGATGGTTCCATCACGATCTATAAATAATACTTTTTTCATATTCTTAATTCAAGCTTTTTAAAGCGGCTATTAATTTTTGATTTTCTTCTTCTGTTCCAATAGTCAAACGCAGGGTGTTTTCACATAAAGGTTGGGTTGTTCTGTTTCGAATCACAATTCCTTTTGCTATTAATTCATCATAGCGTTGGTTCGCATTATCCACCTTAATCAAAATGAAATTAGCCTCAGTTGGATATATATTTGAAACAAAATTCACTTCATTTAATACTTTAAGTAATTGCTCTCTTTGTGCTATTATGGAATAAATTTCTTCTTTTATTTGAGTTGGATTAGCCAAGCGTTCCAATGCTCTTTTTTGTGTTAGTTCATTAACGTTGTAAGGCGGTTTTATTTTATTCAAAACTGAAATAATATCAGCAGATGCGTAACAAATCCCCAATCTTATTCCTGCCAAACCATAGGCTTTAGACAAGGTTTGTGTAATAATTAAATTAGGATATGCATTGATTTTTTGAATCCAAGAGGCTTTGTCTGAAAAGTCAATATAGGCTTCGTCAATCACGACTAATCCATTGAAATTATCTAGTAAATAGTCAACATTTTCCTCTGAAAAAGAATTTCCCGTTGGATTGTTGGGCGAACAAAGGAAAATCATTTTGGAATTTGTATCCACTACTTTCATAATCGCATCTAATTGTGGCTGAAAATCAGTTGAAAGTAAAACCTCTCTATTTTCTATTGCATTTAGATTGGCCAAAACCCCATACATTCCGTAGGTTGGCGGTAACGTAATCACATTGTCAATTTTAGGTTCGCAAAAAGCACGAAACAACAAATCCAACACTTCGTCACTTCCATTTCCTAACAAGATTTGATTTTTATCCACACCATTTTGTGCAGCTAAAACCGATTTAACCGACGCTTGCTGTGGGTCTGGATAACGGTTTACTCCGTTTTCAAAAGGATTTTCATTGGCATCCAAAAAAATCATTTCAGCCGTGTCAAAATCTTCAAATTCATCGCGAGCTGAAGAATAGGGCTTCATAGCTTTAACGTTCTCACGAACTAAAGAATTGATATCAAATTTATTTTCCATTTTCAATCGCTTTTAAACGTAATGTAACCGCATTTTTGTGCGCTTGTAATCCTTCTTTATCTGCCATAATTTCGATAGCTTTTCCGATGTTTTGAATTCCTTTTTCAGAAATCTTTTGAAAAGTCATTGATTTCATAAAACTATCTAAGTTGACACCGCTATAATTCTTTGCATAACCATTCGTTGGTAGCGTATGATTAGTCCCAGAAGCATAATCACCCGCACTTTCCGGTGTGTAATTCCCTATAAATACTGAACCTGCATTTTCAATGTTGTCTACATAATAATCATTATTTTCAGTACACACAATAAAATGTTCCGGGCCATATTCATTAATTAAATCTAGTGCTATTGCCGCATTTTCGACATAAATCAATTTGGAATTGGCAATCGCTTTTTCTGCAATTGCCTTTCTTGGCAAAACAGCTAATTGCGATTGCACTTCTTGCTCTACTGCTTCAATCATATCTTTTGAAGTCGAAACCAAAATTACTTGACTATCTGTTCCATGTTCTGCTTGACTTAACAAATCAGAAGCTACAAAAGCGGGTACAGCACTATCATCCGCTACCACTAACAATTCAGATGGTCCCGCAGGCATATCAATGGCTACTCCAAATTGAGTTGCTAATTGTTTTGCGACTGTTACATATTGATTTCCTGGTCCAAATATTTTATACACTTTAGGAATAGTGGCGGTCCCAAAAGTCAGACCAGCAATCGCCTGAATTCCGCCTACTTTTATGATTTTGCTTACTCCACATAAATTAGCTGCATATAAAATGGCAGGATTTAGGTTGCCATTTTTATCTGGTGGTGAACATAAAACTACTTCTTTGCAACCTGCAATTGCTGCAGGAACTGCTAACATTAATACTGTTGAAAACAAAGGAGCTGTTCCACCAGGAATGTATAATCCAATTTTTTGAATCGGGCGTTTTTCTTGCCAACATAGAACTCCTTCAGTAGTTTCAACACTTACTTTATTCGTTTTTTGTGCTTGGTGGAATTTTTCAATATTCGATTTTGCCAATTGAATGGCTGCTTTCAATTCCTCATCAACTGCATCAATTGCAGTTTGAATTTCTGCTTCAGAAACCAGAATAGTATTTAATGTAATTCCGTCAAACTGCGCTGTATATTGATTTACAGCTTCGTCTCCTTTTGATTGTACTGCAGTAAAAATTTCTTTTACTGTTGATTCGATATCGTCCACAGTTTTAGTAGGTCTCTCTAATAAAGAAGCCCAGTTTTCCTGTTTTGGATTGTATATTTTATTCATGTGATCTAAGTATTTAAACGATTACAACACCATTTTTTCAATTGGACAAACCAAAATACCTTCTGCTCCCGCAGCTTTTAACTCGTCGATTACTTCCCAAAAACGATCCTCTTCAATAACCGTGTGAACACTTGACCAACCTTCTTGTGCCAATGGCATAACCGTTGGGCTTTTTAAAACAGGTAAAATAGTATTGATTAATTGAATTTTTTCGTTAGGAACGTTCATCAAAATGTATTTTGATTTTCGGGCTCTTAAAACGGATTGGATTCGGAATTGTAATTTGTCTAAAATTACTTTGTTTTCAGGAGACATTTTGGGTGAAACCGCTAAAACTGCCTCACTTTTAAATATCACTTCAACTTCCTTTAAATTGTTTTTAAACAAAGTACTTCCACTTGAAACAATATCTACGATAGCATCCGCCAAACCGATATTTGGTGCAATTTCAACCGAACCTGAAATTTGGTGTAAATCAACTGTTACATTTTTTGAATTAAAGAAATCCAAAACAGTATTTGGATAAGAAGTGGCAATTCGCAAACCCTCTAAATCTTTCACAGAGTTATAATTAAAACTCTTTGGTACCGCCACCGAAACCTTGCATTTTGAAAAACCTAATTTCTCAGCTACTTGAATGTTTTTACCTTTTTCAACTAAAAGATTATCACCTACAATAGCTGCATCTACAACTCCATCAATTAAATATTGGGGAATATCAGAATTTCTAAGGTATAAAACTTCCAAAGGAAAATTAGAAGCAGTTGCTTTTAATTGATCATTCCCATTGTTGATAGAAATTCCGCAATCTTTAAGGATTTGGATACTGTCTTCGTTTAATCTTCCTGATTTTTGAATAGCAATTTTTAAAGTACTCATTGTTTTGTTGTTTTTGTTTGTTGTGATTTGAGTACAACAGATTTTTAATAAAAAACCCGTTTGATGTACTCAAACGGGTTTTTAAATATGTGACTTACACGCATACCATTAACACATCGCTTGAGAGCAATTTAGTAAATGATGATGATGTAATTGATTTGTATACATGATTATAAATTTGAATCTTCTTTTAATTCGGTTGCAAATATAATACAAAATAAGCTAACAAGTCAATTATTAATATAACTTCTAATTATCTTATTGTTAAATTATAAATCTCACTATGTTAATTGAGGCCCCGCTTTGACTAAACGTTTTCCGTCCTCTGTGTTTGTATACTGTTCAAAGTTTTTAATGTAACGCGCTGCTAAATCTTTAGCTCTACGTTCCCATTCTTTTTTATCTTCATAGGTATCTCTTGGATCTAAAATATCTTCACTAACATTAGGTAAATCGGTTGGAATAGTTAAATTCAAGTAAGGAATAGCTTTAGTTTCGGTTTCATCAATTTCTCCGCTAATAATAGCATCGATAATGGCTCTAGTGTTTTTCAAAGAAATACGTTTACCTGTTCCATTCCACCCTGTATTAACTAAATAAGCTTTAGCACCGTGTTCTTTCATTTTACCAATTAAAGTTTTTGAATACATTGTTGGATGTAAAGTCAAGAATGCTTCACCAAAAGCAGGTGAAAACGACGGAACTGGTTCAGTTATACCTCTTTCTGTACCAGCTAATTTTGAGGTATACCCACATAAGAAATGGTATTGGGCTTGATCCTCATCTAAAATAGAAACCGGAGGTAAAACTCCAAATGCATCAGCTGATAGATAGATGATTTTTTTAGCATGTCCTGCCTTTGAAGGCAATACAATTTTATTAATGTGATATATTGGATAGGATACTCTAGAATTTTCAGTAATTGAATGGTCATGGTAATTAATTTCGCCATATTCATCTACCATAACATTTTCAAGTAAGGCATCTCTCTTGATTGCACGCCAAATATCGGGTTCGTTATCTTCTGACAAATCAATTACCTTAGCATAACATCCCCCTTCATAGTTAAAAACACCATTGTCATCCCAGCCGTGTTCGTCATCACCAATTAAATAGCGTTTTGGATCAGCAGAAAGCGTTGTTTTTCCAGTACCCGAAAGTCCAAAAAACACAGCAACATCTCCATCTTCTCCAACATTAGCTGAGCAATGCATCGATGCCATTCCTTTTAAAGGCAAGTAATAATTCATCATGGAGAACATTCCTTTCTTCATTTCTCCTCCATACCAAGTACCACCAATAATTTGGATTTTTTCGGTAAGATTAAAAACTACAAAATTTTCTGAATTTAAACCTTGTTTTTCCCAATTTGGATTCGTGGTTTTAGATCCATTCATTACTACAAAATCGGGTTCTCCAAAATTTTCTAATTCGTAAACAGAAGGACGAATAAACATATTAGTTACAAAGTGCGCTTGCCATGCTACTTCCATAACAAAGCGAACTTTTAAACGCGTATCAGGATTTGTGCCACAAAAAGCATCAACAATATAAAGTTTCGGCGACGTTGATAATTGTTTTAACACCAATTTTTTCAAATCATGCCAAATCATTTGAGTAGTTGGGAAATTTACTTTATCATCCCAATAAATGGTATC
>JAGNSF010000107.1 GCA_017988155.1 Flavobacterium sp.
AACCACTACTAATGTATTTCACACCCCAAGTGCTGAGTCCGTTACTTAATACAAAATTAAGTACGCTCAAAATCAGAATGAATTTCCATTGTTTGCCTTTCGGCCAAGGAGTCTTCTTCCATAAAAAAAATGCGATATAAAGAAATCCACCTATGAATTGTCGGATGGCAGCGAGTTGCAAAGCAGGCATGTGTTTTACGCCTTCTTTTGATGCAATCCAAGTGGTTCCCCAAAAAAAACTGACCCAACACAACGCTAAAATAGGCAAACCAATAGCGTTTATTTTAGCAGAAAAGGCATTTTTTATTCGGGTTCTCACTTTATAATGTAGGTTTAATAAAGGAATACTGCAAAGAGTTTTTCAATGTATCACTCAATATAGTTTTTCCTGCCATTGTGTTTGAAGGGACAAATTTAGGCAAAGCCAAATTCAAATCGGCAGCTTTTTGAGTATAATATTCTTTTCTAGTCGGATGAAATGGCGCGACTGCATTGTAGGTTTTGTTCCAAGAATCCAATTCGATTATTTTTTCAATAATGCCAATACAATCTTCTTGATGGATCAAGTTAATCGGCGCATCGGGGTTTTCAATATTTTCTCTCCCCGATAAAAACCGAACTGGATTTCGATCTTGACCAATTAATCCTCCAAAACGTAAAATGGTCGTTTCAAAACAACTGTTTTTTTGCAAAAGACGTTCTACAATTACCAATTGACGTCCGCCTTCTGTATCAGGATTCAAAGGAGTTTCATCAGTCACCAATCCATTATCCTCACCATAGACCGAAGTCGAACTCACAAAAAGCACTTTGTCAATGGTTGATTTTTCAATAAAAGGAATTAAAGTCGCTATTTTGGCAACAAAATTCTCGGTAGAATTGCCTCTTAATTTGGGAGGAATGTCCACAATTAAGATTTGGCTATCAGCCAAAAAATCAGTTATGGAGTCACTAATTTTTTTTTCCTCTAATTGAATTATAAATGGTTCAATCCCCGCTGTTTTTATAAGGGGAATTTTTTCCATTGAAGTAGTCGAACCCTTTACCAAAAATCCTTTTTTTAATAAGGCTTTCGCCAAAGGAAGTCCCAGCCAGCCACAACCTAAAATACTAATTTGCTTCATGTTTTTACCTCTTAAGGTGTTTTAGGAGTCTCGGTTTCAATTGTAGTTTTTGGTTCGGTCAGACTATCTTGAACGACAGTCGCGGAAACTACTTTTTTTACTACAGTTTTCACCACTGGAGTTGGAATAATTTTTTTCTGAATTACAACCGCATCGTTCAAAACAAATGGCGTTGGCATCATCCAGTTTTGTCGTTTTATCATTGGAAACAATTGATTTCGCATTAGGTCGAAAGAACTTTCTAATAATTCCATTTCAAATGGCGCAGTAGCGTTAATACTAAATTCCATTTCTAAAGCTTCGTTGGCTACTACATAATAGCTCAATATTTTCTTCCCTCTTCTACGTTCGTATTTGATGCCCTTTTGTCCAATGGATTGTACTCCATTAGCTTTGAAATTATTCAAAATCATTTCTTCGGAAGCAAAAATGTCGTAACGATTTACGTTTCTATTCGGTGTAATTTTAATTTTTAAATGACGTTGATTTCCTGATTTTTCATCTTTTAAAAATTCAATCGTTGGCGTAGCTAATTCTTTTATAGGCGCTTCGGCAGCATAGGTAAAGCCAGAATTGTATTTACTAAATAACGGAACCGCTGCCATAAAATCGGCTGATTTAGGTTGGTTGCCCAAATAACTTTCCGTCCAAACATCTAAATTGGTGTCATAAGTAACCCAATTGGCTTTTTTTGTTTCAGCATTATAAATGTAGAGCAGGCTGTTGGATTTGGCTTTGCCTAATTCATAACCAGATGTTACATGTGCTTTCGCAAAAAAGATACCCGCAATCGCAAAAAACAAGAATGACCATCTTCCTTTTTTGGTATAATATCCAAAAACCGGAACAAGTAATCCAAAAGTCAAAGCAGTTAAAATGGCGCTTCCAAAAAGCACTTTAAGTCCTAAGCCGATAGGAAACATTTGAATGAATGGCGCAATAATCAATAGCGCAGGGATACTGCAAATTATATTTAAAAGTGTATTTGATTTTTGTGTCAGAATAAAAAATCCAAAAGCAATCAAACCAAAACCAACAGGAATGATTAAAAATCCTGCGCCTTTTAATCCAATGGCTAATCCACAATTAAGCAATAGCCAAATGAAAAGCGGCGCTACATAATGATTCATTGTTGTCTTTACATCTGAAAACAGTTGATAAAAAACGAAGCAAATGGCTATAGTCAAAGAGACAAATCCTGCAATATACGAATGGCCGTTATAGGTAAATCCATTGAGTAAATCGTTGTATTGTGGATAAAAATGAAGTAAAAATTTCCAACCGTAAAAGCCCAATAATCCACTAGTGATTGTCGCACCTAAAAAAGGAATGAATCCTTTTCCGATTTCCTTGAATGACAAAATACGTTTCCCAACGCCTATAAATACTAAAAGTACAAATAGCACTAAAGCGATTAATACCATTGGTAGTATCCAACTAAACGGATAACTGACGAAAGTAAACGGGAGGGTAAAATAAGCATAATCTTCTTTGGAAACGGTAGCGTCAAAGTTGGCATTTGCAAAATACTGCAATAACGGCATTAAATAAGTTCCTTGATGTTCTAGTGTTTTTTTGTTGAGGTGCTTGCTATCGTCTTGTGCAGTGTGATAATTGAAATGATCATCAATAAAAGCAAAATTATATCCTTGGATATTGCCTTGCTCTCTAAAAACAGTTAAATCGGTGTCGTTAGGCAACATTTTATAGATGCTATACATCAAGGAGTTAGAAGCGGGAAGCGGTACTTTTGCGGCAGCAAATTCATTAACTAATCCTGCGTTTCCACCATTGGTTTCCATCAACATATAACTTGGACCTGATGAACCTCGTGCTTCAAAGTTTAAAACTACCCCAACTTCTTTAGCCCATTGGTGCTTGGTAACAAAAAGAGCTGCCCCATTTAAACCCAATTCTTCGGCATCTGTAAAGAGAATGATAATATCGTTTTTATGTGCTGTTTTATTGTGTAGAAAGGCACGAACACTTTCTAAAATAGTTGCTACTCCCGAACCTGCGTCACTGGCACCCAAGGAATAGGAATGGGGTGCGCTATCGTAATGTGATAAAAGTAATAAGGCTTTAGAGCTATCGGTTCCTTTTATTCTTGCTAAAAGATTTTTGGATTTCACCAAATTCCCCCAATCGCTCAACGTATAACCTTCTTGAATGGAAGTTTCTAACCCTAATTTTTCTAATTCTTTTAGTAAATACTGTGCTACCTCTTCGTGATTTTTAGAGCCAACATAGTGCGGTTGACGCGAGATGGCTCTTACTTGTTTGAATGCTCTTTGTGTAGAAAATTCGGTTAGCGGACCTTCTTCTTCCGATGTCCATTGGGGCATCATAGTAAAAAAGGCTAATGCAAGAATAACTAAAATGAAAAGTGTACTGTAAAGAGAGGTGTAATTTTTTTTCATAGAATAGGGCAGATTTGGGTTTTGGGTTAAATATCTTTTTTGACAAGCATATAATATTCATTTTCAAGAATCATATACCCTTGATCGTATAAAAAATAATAGGTATTTCCAGTTTTAGTTTGCAATATATTGGTAAAATACTCAAAGTCAAAACCTTTACTTAGTAATTTAGTTCGGGTAGTTTTGGATTTTCCTTCTGAGTTTAATTCACATAAAATGCGGTAATTCTTGCGCAATTTGTTATTGATATTGCGCATAAAATTGTTGCTGTCTTTATTGATTTTGTTGTTATATGCATTGCGACAGCCATCGCTGCAAAATTTTTTATCTTCGCGGCCAATAATTTTATCTCCGCATTCTAAACAGCTTTTATTCATAAGATTGGGATTTTTTGACTTAAAATAGTATATAATGCGCAATAAATATATTTAAAATCAATCAAATATATAAATTATTTTCCATTTACAAATGCTTACAAATAGTTACAACCGAAAGTAAATAGTTAGTTACCGAATAATTTTTGGAATCCACCCCATCTTTGCACTGTTGATTGAAACGAATCAGTTAACTCATTTTATTTTAACTATTTAAATTTATACGCCATGAAAAACAGAGTACAATTAATCGGAAGAGTAGGTCAAGATCCTGAAGTAAAAAACTTAGAAGGTGGAAAAAAAGTAACCACTATCACTATCGCAACAAATGATGTTTATTACAAAGACAACGGAGACAAGGTGGAGCAAACGGAATGGCATCGTGTAACCGCTTGGGGTAAAACAGCTGAAATTATAGAAAAATATGTAACCAAAGGAAAAGAAATAGCCATTGAAGGCAAATTGACACACCGCACTTACGAGGATAAAAATGGAGAAAAACGTTATGTGACTGATATTGTGGTTAACGAAGTGCTGTTGTTGGGTAAATAAATTTTCCCCACAAACTAAAAAAGCACAAAGTTCAAAAGACTTTGTGCTTTTTTTATTCGTTCATAAATTGTTGTAATTTTTCTAGAAATAACCCAACATGATACCCATCTGCTAAGCCATGATGTACATGAACCGAGATGGGCATTGATTTAGTTCCTTTTTCATCTAAAAGTTTTCCATAAGAAATTTTAGGGCAACTGTCAGGCCAAGAAAAACTTCGTGCGTGGGATAAAGAAGTAAAATTAATCCATGGCAAAGCCGAAAAATGAATCAAATTCTCTGGATATTCTCTGGTAAAAACACCCGTTGTAGTTTGCATACGTTCGATTTCAGTCTGCACTATTTGGGTAAATTCATTGATATTTTCAGTAAAAGGCATGTATGAAAAGCCAAAAGTTTTGTCTTCTCGCATAACGGTTGCCGAGGCATCAATTACATCAAAAATATAGACTTCGTCTTCGATAATTCGGTAACGGAAATTCTCCACCGCATTCACCGCGCTCAAAGTTTTATGAAGGTAATAGCTGAAAAATGAAACGCCAATCGCTTTCGCTTTGGCGTACGCTTGAGTACAATCTATTGTGGTCGTAATCCCATAAAAAGGCTCATCCATTTGTTTGAAAAACAAAAAATGTTCTTTTCGGTTCCAACTGTTGAGGTCGAGCTTTTGTTTCATTATTTCTATAGATTTTTCCGTTTCAGGAATTCGTGAGATTCGTGTTATTATAGCAATTGCAATACGTCAGTTATTTTTTCAAAGGCATGAAAATTTTCATGTTCAACTTCAAAATCGATTTGCTCGTACTCCCAAGTGGTATGGTACGGAATATGGATAGCGTGTCCACCAATATTCAAAACCGGCAACACATCTGATTTTAGTGAATTTCCAATCATTAAAAAATCGGCTGCTTGGCAATCCAAACGACCTAACATTTTTTCGTAATCCAATTCAGTTTTATCACTCATCACTTCAATATGATGAAAGTAAGCACCAATTCCAGATTCGTGTAATTTTCGATGTTGGTCTTTCAAGTCGCCTTTAGTGGCAACGATTAACTTGTGAGTTCCTTTTAATTCCTCCAAAACCGAAATTACATTGGGTAATAATTCCACCGGTTTTTGTAATAACTCTTTTCCAATTTGAAGGACTTTTTCAATGTTTTGTCCTGATATACTATGATTCGTCAATTCTAAAGCCGACTCAATCATAGACAATGTAAATGCCTTAATCCCGAAACCGTATAAAGGTAAATTGGTAATTTGATGATTTAAAATAAGTCTTAATAACTCTTGTTTTGAAGCATAACCACCAAACAATTCACAAAATTTATCTTGCGCCTCATCAAAGTAGGGTTCGTTGTGCCAAAGCGTGTCGTCGGCGTCAAAAGCTATTATTTTCGGCGTCATAATTTTTTATTTTAAAGACAGACTTCACTAATTTTCACAGCAATCATTTCTGAGAATTCATGAAATTTGTTTTGAATTAACCCATTGGGTTAATTATTATATTTTTTTAACCACATAGAAACATAGACTTGATAGCTGTTACAAAGTTAGGGATAGACGTTTCACTATTCACATAGCTATGTGAAAAATAGGACTGTTCCTATCCATTCTTTCAGTTTAATTAATAACCTATGTTTCTATGTGGTTAAAATTTGATTTTCAATTTCGAAAATAAGACAATATTTTAAAATAATTGTTAGCTAAATAATCCTATTTGTGTGAAATTAATTAATCGTCTCACCATTCCCAACACCTTCAGCATCTGGGTTTACAAAAACTAATTTTCCTTCTGCATTGTTGGTCATCAAAATCATACCTTGACTTTCTACTCCACGAAGGTTTCTTGGTGCCAAATTCACTAAAACAGTAACTTTTTTACCAATTATATCTTCCGGTGCAAAACTCTCGGCAATTCCCGAAACAATCGTACGAACGTCAATTCCAGTATCTACTTTTAAGATTAAAAGTTTGTTGGCTTTTGGCATTTTCTCGGCTTCCAAAATCGTTCCCACGCGCAAATCCATTTTGGCAAAATCCTCAAATTGAATCGCTTCTT
>JAGNSF010000108.1 GCA_017988155.1 Flavobacterium sp.
TAAGGCATACTTAACGCACTCTTCCAGAGTCCACTTCTTGGATTGTGCCTGAGTTATTAATCCCAAAAAGAGGATTGCAACCAAACTGAAATAACTATTTTTTTTCATAAACTTTGAATGAATGTTCCGTAAAGATACTACACAAATTTACATTTTCCAGTTAAGAATTACAGCCGAAGCAATAATTATTTTAACAACTAAATACAATTAGACAACATAGTGTGTCATTTGTTACAATTACAACTAAAAATATAATTCTTTTAGTAAATTTGTCTAAATTCAAATCCAATGCAACGCATCAAAAGTATTGTTCTATTTCTTATTTACCTTATGGTTGTAGTCAGCTGCACTAGCCCATACAAAATAAACTCCTACAAGCCAGATCCTGATGACGCTGTCCCTTTAGTATACGAAAACAATCCTTCTTTTATTCATTTGCCCATCGCAATTCAATTGAAAGACATTGAAAATAAAACCAATAGTTTATTAAATGGTTTAATTTATGAAGATTCAACTATAGAGGATGACAATATTGAAATTAAAGTATGGAAAATTGCTCCAATCCGATTTGAAAACAACACGAGTACTACTACAAATAGCAAACTAAAGACAACTCTACCTTTGAAGGTGTCAGTAAAGTACCGTATTGGAACCACTAAATTGGGGTTGAAATTATACAATACAAAAGAATTTAACTTAAATGGAATTGTAACTTTAGTTAGTGAAGTGGATTTAGAAAATTGGAAGTTATCAACTAAAACTCAATTTCAATCTATTGAATGGAATGAGAGTCCCACAATGAAATTATTAGGAAAAAATGTACCTGTAACATTGCTTATTAATTCAAGCCTTCCCCTTTTTAAATCGAAGATTGAAAAAAAAATAGACGAGTCCATCTCTAAATCTATGGATTTCAAACCCAATGTATTGTCTGCACTAGAAAAAATATGCACACCGTTTCAAATGAGTCAAGATTACGAAAGTTGGCTTAAAGTAACCCCAATAGAAGTATATAGTACTAATGCAAAGTTAATTGGAGAATCGATTCAAATTAACATGGGGTTAAAATGCATTATGGAAACACTTATTGGTAAGAAACCAGTTTCTAATTTTAATGCCAATACTATTGTTTTAAAAACAGTATCAATTATTCCTAACTCAATAACAGCAAATATTACAGCAGTCTCGACCTACCAAGATGCATCAACAATTATCACAAAGAACTTTACTGGACAAGATTTTAGCTCTGGAAAAAAGAAAATCAAAGTGCAAAACGTAACTATGTGGCATAAAAAAGGAAAAATGATAATCAGTCTAGATGTAACTGGTAGTGTGAATGGAACTCTTTATTTAACAGGTTTGCCTCAATATAACGAAACAACTAAAGAGATCTATTTTGACCAAATGGATTATGCACTTGAAACAAAAAGCAAATTGCTACAAACTGCCAATTGGTTAGCCCAAGGAATTATTCTTAAGAAAATTCAAGAGAATTGCAGGTATTCAATAAACACTAATTTAGAAGACGGAAAGAAAAATATTCAAAAGTATTTAAACAATTATTCCCCAACGCCAGGAGTTTATATCAATGGAAAGGTAGGAAATGTCAATTTCAAAAGAATACAACTAACAAATCAAGCTATACTCGCCTTTTTGAATATCGATGGCAAAGTAAATATTACTGTTGACGGAATAAAGTAAAACTACTTTTTCTTCATTCTATAAATTGCATATCCAATTCCGCCAACCAATAAATATGGAATAACCATCAAATAGACGATTCCATCATTTACTGCTTCAGCTTTTATTTTATTTCCTTCACTTGCTAAAGATGCTCTACACATAGCACATTGTGAATGCATATTAAATGAACCCAAAATAAACAAAACAAAGGCTAAACTAAACTTGATTTGACGGGTTTTAGATAGTACTGAATCTTTTGTATTATTGAACATAATAAGGTGCAATCATTAAATATACAATTACTCCTGTAATCGCAACATATAACCATATTGGGAACGTAATCTTAGCAATTTTCTTATGTTGATCAAATTTAGATGCCAAGGCACGCACATAACTAATCAAAACTAAAGGTATCACAGCAATAGATAAAATAATATGTGATATCAGAAAACCAAAATAAAATAGTCTTATAGGGCCTTCACCACCAAATTTTGTAGAATCCGAAGTCATATGATAAGCCACATACATTACTAAAAACGCTAATGATAATGCAATTGCAAAAGTCATCAAACGTTCATGAGCTTTTCTATTTCCTTTTTTAATAGCGACTACAGCCGCAACTAAAACTATTGCAGTTATTCCGTTGATAGTTGCATATATAGGAGGTAAAAAAGAAAGTGGTTCCACATCATACCCAAAATCTTTTAGTTTAACATTAAATAAAATAGCTACTACAACCGGTATTACAATCGAAACTAATACGATTAATGAATTGTATTTTTTATCAATAGTTGAATTCTCTTTCATAATTATTCGTTTAATAATAGCTTAATATCTTCTTGAATTTCTTTAACACCTTTAGCGTCCAATCCGTCATAATATAAAATTGGATTTCCATATTGATCTTTACGACAACGAATATTTCCGTTTTTATCAATCAATGCAAAAAGTCCTGAATGTTCAAATCCGCCACTTACTTTATTGTTTTCACCAGCGTATAAGTTAAATCCTTTATTGGCTAAATTAAAAATATAATCTTTATCCCCAGTTAAAAAATGCCAATTTGATGATGTTACACCTAATAAGGCAGCATGCTCTTTCAACACTTTAGGCGAATCCGTTTCAGGATCAATACTTATAGAAGCTAGGCCAAAATTAGGGTTCCCAAAAAACTGTTTTTCAATGGCTAACATACTTTGATTCATCTTTGGACAAATAGTTGGGCAACTAGTAAAGAAAAACTCTATTACAAAAACCTTCCCTTTGTAGGTATCGTTTGTAATATTCAAATTATTCTGATTGGTTAAATCAAATTTTGGGCAAGGACCAATTTTAACTAAACTTTCATTATTAGAATTTCCTTTATGAACATTATCCAATCTATCCGCAGATGTAACTGTTCCTTTTTGAACACGTTCAACAATAGTTGGAACAACTAATATTCCAAAAACTAAAATAATAAATGATATCCCTATGTAAGATTTGTTTTTCATTATCTAATTTATTAAATTTTTCTTGAGGCATTATTATTTTTTTTCATTGCAGCACGATATTCGTATAAAATCACTTTAAAATCGTCTAACATTTCATTACTTAATTCTGCAGGATGAAACGTATCGTAACCCTCTTTGTAGTCATTACGATCTTTTCTTCCTCTAAGATTTCTTTCTTTATCAAGAATATAAATCATAGATGTTCCTAAATTAGCATCTAATTTATCAACTAAATGTAATTGTTTGTGGTAAGCTGAAATTGTTTCAGGAGAGGCAAATACAAATTGCCATTGATTCACTTCTGTATAAGTTCCTAATGCCTTAACAATTCGCTCTGCATCTTTTTCAGTTCCAAGAGGACACAAATAAACAAACTGAAGATCTTTAAATCCATGGTATCTTTGATACACTTTCTGATTCAAATTATATACGTTACCTCTATTTTTTAATAGTTCAGTTCCACCAAAACCAAGTATAGTCACTTTACTATCTAAACTTATTTTCTTGCCACTAAGTGATTTCCAATTTCCAAAATCAGCAGTGTTAGTAGTGATTATTGGCAGTTTCGTATAACTGTTGACTCCTGATGCAAAAAAAAGATAAGCAACAATAGGCAAAATAAAAAGTACAAATAAAACTATATTTTTTTTCATATGATTCAAACAGATTGTTATGGTACAAAAATAAAAAAAGGTACGCAAAGCGTACCTCTTTTAATGAATTAATATCGTGTTAAAAATTCCATTTTATTGTAGAATCTTTAAAAACCCCATAAATATAATCTCCTTCAGTTAATAAAATAAAAAGAATATACAGTACTAAAAACACAACTGGAAAAACAACTGCATTTCGTAACGAACTTTTTTCGCCTTCAATGTGCATAAAAGCCCATACAATATAATATGCCTTAAAAATTGTTAGCGCATAAAATATCCAGTTTAATAAATTCATTCCTAACAAATTAGTCATATGAAGTGACTCAGGTTTAATAATCCCTAAAATAACTTCTATAATTGTTACAGCAGATAAAATTCCGAAAACTTTCCAGATTCTGCTAGTATTTGATACGTGATCGTGTGACATGATAATTACTTTTTTTGAAAAATTAAACAAGATAGAATACTGTAAATACAAATACCCAAACTAAATCTACAAAGTGCCAGTATAACCCCACTTTTTCTACCATTTCATAACTTTTTCTTTTTTCATAAGTTCCTAAAAGGACATTGAAAAAGATAATGATATTAATGACAACTCCAGAAAAAACGTGGAATCCGTGAAATCCTGTGATAAAGAAAAAGAAATCAGCAAATAATTTATTACCGTATTCGTTTCTAATTAAATTGGCTCCTTCAACTACCACTGACGCATCTTTCAATCTTGCAACAGACTCTTCTCTTGATAATATTGTTTTTTGTTTTTTCTCAGTTATAGTTTCAGTTCTTATTAATAAATCAGGATGTGCTTCAAAACCAGCTTGAACTTCAGCAACTGAATAGGAAGGCAAAGTAGGCTCATCCATAAACCATTTTGCTTTACTCCTTGTTAATTGCTCTCTTTCTTCAGGTAAAGTTGCAGCAAAATCAGCTAAAGCTACTCTGTGTCCTTCTTTGTCAACAAATTGAAGTAAACTTCCTCCTTTTGTTTCAATAGCACCATATTCACCTTTGATAAAATTTTTCCATTCCCAAGCTTGAGAGCCAACGAAAATTAAACCTCCAATGATGGTTAAAAACATATAAATAGTTACTTTCTTCTTGTTTAATTGATGACCCGCATCAACAGCCAAGACCATTGTTACAGAAGAGAAAATTAATATAAATGTCATTAAAGCAACATAATACATAGGAGCAGATACTCCATGTAAAAAAGGAAAGTGTGTAAACACTTCATCAGCCAAAGGCCATGTTTCTATAAATTTAAATCTAGAAAAACCATAAGCTGCTAAAAATCCAGAGAATGTTAAGGCATCTGATACGATAAAAAACCACATCATTAATTTACCATAACTTGCTCCCATTGGCTCATTTCCGCCTCCCCAAGTTTTTTCTTCACTATTTGCAGTAGTAACTGTAGCTCCCATAAAAAGTAATTCGTTAAAAAGTTCCCAAATTTACGTTTTTTTCTTATTTAAAGAAAAATAAAAATAAAAATAAATATACCCAAAGAATATCTAAAAAGTGCCAATACATCGCACCTAGTTCAATTCCAAGAGTTTGTGTTGAATTGTATTTTTGTTTAAAATGATTATAAATTATAATTAAAAGCGAAATTATCCCACCTGCAAGGTGTAATAAGTGCATTAACGTAACAATATATAGAAAAGTAGTTGTGATTGAACTTGCTTGACCGGTGAAATAATATCCGTCTGCAACTATTTGCCCAAAACCTGCAAATTGTAAAATCACAAATAAAATCCCTAAAACTAATGTAGCTAGGAGCATCAAAGTTGTCTGGCCATGATTATCCTTTTTTATCGCTTTTTTTGCCAAAAAGAAGGTAAGACTACAACTTATAATAACAATTGTACTCCAATAAAATGCTGTTGGTAATTGAAAATCTTTCAACCAATCTGCTCTTGATTTACTTACAACAAATGCGCTAGTAAGTCCAGCAAACATCATTGTCATACTGACCATAGCAAACAACAAAATCAATTTAGCCGAACGCTCTTTTTTAATTTTTTCTTCGTCTTTTATCACTGTAGTATCCATTCCTATCTTAAAAATTTGTCAAATATATAAACTAATTGTAAAAGTGTTATGTACGAAACACTTACTAACATTAAAGTCCTTGCTGCTTTTGCGGTTCTTAACTGATACAATCGAATAGCGTAAAATAACATCCAAAGTCCAAGCAAAAATATAACAACTGCTGCAATTGGCGTTATGTATAATTGCCCCGTATAACCTAATACTGGCAATAGAGACGTAACAATTAACCAAAACGTATACAAAATAACTTGCAAGGCTGTTCCTTTATCTTTCTTTCCTGTAGGCAACATAAAGAAACCCGCCTTTTCATAATCTTCGTAAAGAAACCATCCTATCGCCCAAAAATGAGGAAACTGCCAAAAAAATTGTATCAAGAATAAAGTTCCAGCTTCAATTCCGAAATTATTTGTCGCTGCAACCCATCCTAACATGAATGGTATAGCTCCCGGAAAGGCTCCAACAAAAACCGATAAAGAAGTTACTGTTTTTAAAGGAGTATATAAACTGGTATATAAAAAAATTGAAATTGCTCCAAACATGGCCGACTTAGGGTTGATTGTATATAGCAAAACAATCCCTAAAATGGTAAGTAAAACAGCTATTAATAATGCTACATTAGGC
>JAGNSF010000109.1 GCA_017988155.1 Flavobacterium sp.
GAGCTGCATTTGCTCTACCGCTTGGATCTTGATTTTCTTGCCATTTTGGAATCCATTTTCTTACAGTTTGTGCTGCACTTACTTGTGGATAGTATTTATTGAATATCGATCTGTAGAAATACGCTTCTTTAGTCGTAGGCGTGTTGTATGGAAACTCAGCTTCTGCACCTGCTAATTGTTCGTCAGTAACTTGAGAAGAGCAATATTCAATCAATTGATCAATCCAGTTGTATCCTACACCATCAGAGAATTGCTCTTTTTGTCTCCACAAAACCTCATCTGGCAAATACGGATTATCAGGTGTATCAAATGCTTTTCTTAAAATATACTTTTCTTTTCCATCATACGTTTTAGGCATTTTTTCTTCCGGTTTGATACGAACCGCCATATCCAAGAACGCTTTGTCTAAGAAAGGAACTCTCGCCTCTAAACCGTGAGCCATAGTGGATTTATCTGCTCTTAATAAGTCGGCAGTAAATAATTTCTGAACTCTTTCAATGGTTTCTTTTTGGAAATCTTCTACCGTTGGTGCATTTCTAAAATACAAATACCCTCCAAAAATCTCATCAGCACCTTCTCCTGATAGTACTACTTTAATGCCCATATCAGTAATCGCTTTTGACAAGAAATACATAGGTGTACTCGCACGAATAGAAGTCACATCATAGGTTTCTAAATGCCAAATCAATTTATCTAAGATTTCAATTCCTTGCTCAATAGTAAAATGAATTTCGTGGTGTTCCGTACCTAAATACTCCGCTACTTTTTTAGCCGCTTTTGCATCTGGCGCATCAGCATCTAATCCAATAGAAAACGAATGCAGTTTTTTACCACTTTCTTTTAATAATCTTGACGCAATAGAAGATGTTAAAGACGAATCCAAACCTCCTGAAAGTAATACACCAATTGGCACATCGCTCATCAAACGTTTACGAGTTGCTTCAGTCAAGGTTTCTCTGATCAAATCCAAGTCTAAATCTTGATCTGCTTTAGTATAATCTTCGTATTCTGGTTGGTAGTATTTTACAAAACCTGTATTTGGTGTGTAATAGTGTCCTGGAGGAAAAGTTGAAAATGTTTTACATTGGTCAGCAATAGGTTTCATTTCTGAAGCAAAATAGATTCTTCCTCTATCGTCTAAACCGTAATACAGAGGCTTCACTCCCATTGGATCTCTACCTGCAATAAAATCATCACCATCAACTACAACAAAAGCCCAATCTCCATCCAACATGTTACAGAAATCATATTTGAATTCTTCATACAAATGAACAATTACTTCTGAATCGGATTTGGTTCTGAAAGTATGTCCTTTCAAAACTCCATCACGCAATGCTTGGTGATTGTATACCTCTCCATTATGTACCATCCAAGCAGTTGAAGTTCCTTGAATCGGTTGTCGCCCTGAATGCAAGTCAATAATTGACAAACGCTCGTGACTTAAAACATGTCCATTCTCAGTAATATGTAAATCACTTTCATCTGGACCACGGTGGGTCATTCTTTTTGAAAGTTCTCTAACTAATTGTTCATCTTTACCTTTTCCAATGATGACTAATATTCCGCACATAATCTTACAATTTACTTTTTGTTATTTTGATACGGCAAAGATGGGTTAAAAGTTACGATTGAAAAACATAAAATCAATTTTTAGTTATAAAACAAAACTAAATGATAAATTTTATAGTAAAAATGTAATTAAAAATACAAAAAACAGAAACGTAAAGTTAAAAACTGTAAAAAGGAAAGGTCTTTTAGTATTTACTAAAATAGTCTGTTAGGCCTTGTTTAACGGTTCTCGGCTTTGCGAAGGTGGGGATTTCGAGAACTTACTTTCTTGATATTCCAGAACTAAAAAATATAGCACAAAGCTTTTTAAAAAGACCTCCCCGCCATTTTGCAAAACCGATGTTAGCAACTGGCATTATTTCATTCTCTCCAATACAAATTTTATCCATTCTTCTTCATTGATATTTTCATTAATATAAAAGTCAGGCAAAATTCCGATGTCGTCAATTATTAATTTGTTGAATGTTACGTATCGAGAAGTTGCATATACCAAGGTCAATAAATTATCAGGTGATGTTATACTTTTTACGTTCGACACATCTAAAGCTCCAGCGGTTTGTTGTCCAAAAAGTTTTACTTTCCAACTTTGTCTAGCGTCTTGTATGAATTGTTCAGCGGCACTTCCTGTGTTTTTGTTTATTAGGATAGCGACATTTTTAGGATGACTAAAAATGTTTTCAAAAGGTAAAAAGGTTACACCTAAATAATTTTCTTCAAGGAATAGTTTTTCAAAGCCACCAAAATTCTGATTTAACCTTTTTGTAAAATCAGATATTAGATTTCTATCAAATTCAGGTAGGTCAGGTGTTTTCAAAATATTTTCCCACTCTTCGTTATTTATACGGGATGATAGGTACTCAATTTGGTTTATGTAAATATTATTTGTTGCAATGTAGGGCAAAATCGAATGGTAAGTTTTATCAGCACCACCACCATTATTTCTAACATCAATTATTAAATTTTTTGTTTTTCTCAATTTTATATCCCAATCTAAAACTAAACTATCTACTTGAGCTTTATATTCTTGAGAAAACGAAGGAAGTTTGATATAAATAGTTTCGTTATTAATTTGGTAAATAAATGGATTTTCTTCAAATCGAATTTTATACTTTAACTCAGTTTCATTTGTCAATCTAATTCTATCGTCCATTTTAGTTACAAGCGAATTGTCAAGCAACAAAAACTTGTTTTCTAAATATTGAATATTTTGAATTTTCTCTGTAGAGCGGTCTCCGTTAAAGTAAACACCTTTTGTAAAATTCAAGTCAAAATAGAATTTCACGTCTCCTTTTTTCCAATTTTCGCCATAATCGTAATTGAGAAAACCTATATAATGTTCTTTTTCCTTTTTAATGACAATTGAATAGTCTGCAATTTTCCAAAAATATTCTATGTTCTGAATGTCATTACGCAAAACATCTTTTTCTATTTTTTCAATTTCTTTTGACGTTTTCTTTTTAAAGATTAAATGTTCCTGAGTGACGGACTGTAAATCTTCGTTTGAATTTAGGTAAAGTCCAATATGTCCTTTCCTGAAAAAGGATAACCAACTCCCTAATAACGATACACAATCATTTATGCTATTAATATTGACTGCCTTCTCTTGAAAACTTTGATTGTAAACATTGTAAAATTCTCTTCCTTTACTATTAATTGCATAATTCGCCCCAGCATCATTTTCTTCAATCATAGATTTTGTCCATTCAAAATATTTATTACAGTCACAAGTCTGCCCCGAAGAATTTATTGATACTAAAACTAAAAAAATTAAAATGTACTTTTTCATACGTTGTGTTGTGATATGCTTGTTGCTAACTTGTATATATGCGAAACAAACTTTCGCATATACACCCAATATAGGGAAGATTGGCGCAAGTTGATTTCGCTTTATATTTATCAAATATAATTATTTTTCCTTGCAAGTGAAGGTTCTGCGTTGGTAGTAATTTTAAACTTTTACTCTATACTTTCAATCAAATAGCGCGTGCTATTAATCTCAAAAGCAAAACCAACTTTATTTCCCATCAACTTAGCGCCAAGTGGAGATTGTGGCGACAAGGCAATCACATTTACTCCTTCAATAGCAATTTTAGGAAGCGCCACGCTGAGGTACAAATAAATCCCATTGGCTTTGACCAAACTCCCTAAAGCAATCGTATCGACCACTTTTAAAGGATCTATTTTGTCTAAAATGGATTTTTGAGCTAAAACTTCGCTTAGTTTGTGATTGATTTTTTCTTGTTCGATATGCATCATGGACAAAGCCGTTTCGTGCTTATCTCCTGCCGAACCTTTGGCATCGTTTTTAGAATCTTCGGTCAATACCAAAATCATATCCCGAAATACATCAATTCTATCCTGAACTAATTGCAAATAATAAACGTGTGCTTTTTGTTTGAAAGTACTCAAAGAAACGCTCAATTAAAAATCAAACTTATAATTGGCTCCTAATATTACTTGAAATCCTTGAACTGGATAGTTCAACCATTTTTGGTAGGATTGATTCGCAATATTATTGGCTTTTAAAAAACCAGTCAATCGTTCGCTGTGTTTGTAACCCACATGCGCATTTAAATCGATATAGGATTTTAAGGTTGTTGGAGCGAAATGAACTGGGGGATAAATTTGAACGTATGCCAAATCATTATTGATTTGCATATCTTTTCGAGATCCTACAAAAAACACATCGGCCCCTGCGTACCATTTTGAATTTATAGTATAATCTACATTAGCATTCAATTGAATCGTTGGTAAATTCCATGCTTCTTTTTGACTTTTTGTATTATAAACAGATAATGTACCATTGGCACCAAAACTTATAGATTCAGTAATATCTGCTTTTAATTCACCAAAAAAGCGTACTGTTTTTACATTATCGTATACAATGTGTAAAGAATTTCCAAAAGCATACGGCTGGTTACTTACTTCAGACGAAAAATCATTGCTTTTAAAAAAGGCTTTGTTGTTTTCGTCCACAAATGAACCTCTAATATTATAACTTATATTGTCCGCTAACTTCCCTTTTAAACCAGCAAAAACATCGTATTTTTTATTGGTTGGCGCAATCTGTAAAGTGGGAGACAAAAACGGATTTTCATTAACAAAATCCAAATAGGAATTTTGATCTAGACCACCTTCTGCTCCTGCATAAAAAACCATTAAATCCCCAACCACTTTGTGCGAGGCTGTAACCTGTGGGTAAAGAAACAATTGGTTGTTACTGTTTTTAGTATCCAAACTATAATACAATCCTAAACCTAAATGCATTGTCCAATTGTCTTTTTCCATTTCGTAACTTGGTGAAATTCCGAAATTAGTAAAACCATATTTCAAAGACTCCGAATTAGTACGTGTAAAATTATGGTCAAAATGTCCCCCTAAATAATCAACAATAGCATTCAATTGTATCTCCTTGCCAAAAGCAGCAAATTTAAAAGACGGCTTAGCATAAAATCGATTTTCAGATGAACCAAAAGCATCTGAAAAATGAGCAAATTTAAAACTGGAAGCCTCCAAAATGCTTTCGTTAAATTCTATTTTGGAGTCCAATGAAATCGTATTGTAAGACTGTTTAGGTTCAATTGACCAAATTAATAGGTCACGATTTGTTTGCGATAGATTATTCATAAAAGGCATTGGCAATCCATACCAATTGTAGATCTGATTTTGATAGCCTAAATTAATATTCCATGATAGTTCTTTGGCTTCTACACCATAGGTTACATCAAGAGAGGTGTCATAAAAAGAATTCTCTAAATCAACACCTTTAATTCCGCCTTGAGAAGACAAATGACGAAACATACCCGCAACATATTCTTCATTATTCAAATCTTGTGTAGCAAATAACTCCGCATTCAGTGTTCCGTAATTTCCTCCACCAAGTGTGGCATAACTTTTATAAAAACGACCTATTTCTTCTTTATCTACATCTTCAGCACTCCCTTTTGATGGAGTAAAGGTTGAAGCTACCGGAAAAGAAAAAACACTATACTTTACTGTTTCCTTTGTAGTTGTTCCTTCTTCATTCAAAGCAGGAGTTTCTTTTATCTTAAAAGCGTCAGAAATAGTTGGGGTATATGATTTTACCACATTTACCTCTTCAGTACGCATTTTTTCTTGCTTTTTTTGTGCCAAAGCAAATGGACCCAACACCAAACTAAGCACAAACACTATATATCTTAAACTATTTTTTCTCATATTATTTTTTTATTAAACAACTGTAAATACGATTAATTTAAAAAAATTAAACCTCCCACTCTCCTTTTGCGATGAATTGTGTCTTCCCACCAATTTTAATTTCGAAATTATTATTTCTACAATTCCCATCAAAATATATTCTTGAAGGACGACCCATGTAGTCTCCTTGCTGATTTAATAGTTGCAAATCAGACGAATAATACCTTAATAAGTAAGCCTGTAAACAAGTACTCGCACTACCTGTAGCCGCATCTTCTTTCAGTTGATTGTTCTCAAAATACAACATTCTACTGTATAAATTTCCTTCTTCCAAACAGAAAAAGTACAAGGCTCTAAAATTAGTTTTGCAATTCAATTGCAACCACTCATTCATTTTTGCACTGTTCAATTCTAAATTCGCCAAAGCACTTTTATTTTGCAGTGGAACAATTACAAAGGCGCTTCCTGTACTAACTTCTTGTATTGGAAAATCAGATGAAAAATCATTCTTTTTTAATTTACTAAATTGTATAACACCATCCGTTGAAAACGTATTGAAAAATTCTGGCTGTGCTGATTGTAACCAAACCAACTCTTCCTCTTGAAAAACAGGAATCACTCCAACCGGAACTGTTAAATTCAATTTTTTGGATGAATTTGAATTGATGACATTCATAATTACCCAAGAGGTTCCAATAATTGGATGGCCCGCAAATTTCATTTCAAACTCAGGTGTAAATATTCGTATTTCAGC
>JAGNSF010000110.1 GCA_017988155.1 Flavobacterium sp.
AAGACATTAGACTTGACAAAATTTGTATCAAAAGCAGTAGTTTGCCCCATAAATCCTTTCACTAATTGCGTATGATTTTGACATAACATACTCGGAATCGGATCCCATTTGGCAGAAAACTCCATTAAGGTAAAGTAATCCTTGTCTGGTGGAATTTGTCTCTTTAAAGTCATATCAATATCCGAAAACTCATATTGCTCAGGTTTTCGTTCCAAAGTGAAATTTTTAAACGCAAACGAACCGTCGTAGTTCAATTTCGATTGATAACTAGCTTCGCTAGCATCTCCATCAAACATGGCTTCACAAATATCCACTCCGTCAGCAGCCAAAGCAATATCAAAACTATCCGTGGCAGAACACATCGCAAATAGGAAGCCCCCACCGATGACAAAATCGCGAATTTTCTTGGCTACAGCTCCCTTTTCTTGAGCTACTTTAGAATAACCCAATTGTTGCGCCAAGGTTTCTGCAGCTGACTTTTGTTCTATGTACCAAGGCGCATTGCGATAAGCTCCGTAAAATTTTCCGTATTGTCCTGTAAAATCTTCGTGATGCAAATGGAGCCAATCGTACAATAGCAATTGATCCGACAAAACTTCTTGATCGTAAATGGGTGTAAATGGAATTTCGGCATATGTCAACACTAAAGTTACTGCATCGTCCCAAGGTTGTTTCCCTTTTGGAGTATAAACCGCAATTTTAGGTGCTTTCTCTAATAAAACCGATTCCATATTTTGTGACGGACTCGAAATTTCATTCAAAATAGCTTCTTGTTCTCCATCCGAAAGGATTTCAAAACTCACTCCTCGAATCTGGCATTCTTTTCGGATTTCGTCAGCATCAGGTAACAAAAAAGAACCGCCTCGATAATTCAACAACCAGTACGCTTTGTAATTTTTGTCCAAACACCAATAAGTAATCCCATACGCCTTCAAATGATTTTGCTGAGTCGTTTCGTCCATTGGCAACAAAATATAAGAGGCCTTTCCTGAAAAAGAAATCAAGAACAGCAATAGCACAATTATTTTTTTGAAGGACATGGTGTTTTTATTTCAAAGATAAAGGGTTTCATAAAAAAATCCGCCTTACAGCGGATTTTAATTTATTATTAAAATGGAACATCGCTGTCCTCATCATCGTCATTTAAATTGCTTCCAAAGGCTTCGTTAGCCGATGGTAAATTCTTCGTTATAAAAGGATTATCATCACTATTCATACTGGATGGTAAGTCATCAAAACTACCTGAATAATCATCTAAATTGTCGAATTTCCCTAAGTGACCAATAAATTTCAAACGAACATTTTCAATACTACCATTACGGTGCTTAGCGATCATAATCTCGGCTTGACCAGCTGTTGGCGAGGCCTCATCATCATCCCATTCGTCAATTTTATAATATTCCGGACGGTATAAGAACGAAACAATATCGGCATCTTGCTCAATCGCTCCCGATTCACGTAAGTCTGATAACAACGGTCTCTTACTTGAACCACGTGTTTCCACCGCACGCGATAATTGCGAAAGTGCAATAACTGGAACATTTAATTCTTTTGCCAAAGCCTTTAAATTTCGAGAAATAGTAGAGATTTCTTGCTCTCTATTTCCACCACCTTTTCCGTTTCCTCCAGCAGTCATTAATTGCAAATAATCGACAATGATGATTCTAATTCCATGTTGAGAAACTAAACGTCTTGCTTTCGCTCTTAAATCAAAAATAGAAAGCGAAGGTGTGTCATCAATATATAAAGGAGCTTTTTCTAGGTTTTTCACTTTGGTACTCAATTGTTCCCACTCGTGTTTTTCTAATTTTCCAGTACGCAATTTTTCAGATGACAAACCTGTTTCCGAAGAAATCAAACGTGTAATCAATTGTACAGAGGCCATCTCTAAAGAGAATAGCGCAACAGGCATTCCGAAATCAATAGCCATATTACGCGCCATAGACAAAACAAAAGCGGTTTTTCCCATCGCAGGTCTAGCTGCAATAATAATCAAATCACTTGGTTGCCAACCCGAAGTAATCTTATCTAATTTTTCAAAACCAGTCGCAACACCACTTAATCCTTCTTGACCAGCAATTTCTTCAATTCGTTTCTTGGCTTGTAACACTAAACTTTGTGCAGTTTCTGAACTACGTTTGATGTTTCCTTGCGTTACTTCATATAACTTCGATTCAGCTCTGTCTAACAAATCGAATACATCTGTAGTTTCATCATACGAATCCTCAATAATTTCAGAGGATATACGGATTAAACTGCGCTGAATAAATTTTTGTAAAATAATTCGAGAGTGAAACTCAATGTGTGCCGAAGAGGAAATTTTTTGCGTCAACTGAATCAAATAAAAATCACCTCCAGCTATGTCTAATTTTCCATTTTTCTTTAACTGAGCAGAAACCGTTAATAAGTCAATCGGTTGTGTCTCCGTAAACAGCTGAACAATTGCTTCAAAAATATATTTATGTGCGTCTTTGTAAAAGGCATCGGCTTGTAAAATATCAATTACCTCATCTACTCCTTTTTTGTCAATCATCATGGCTCCTAACACTGCCTCTTCTAAATCTAAAACCTGTGGAGGTAATTTTCCTTTTTCGAGATTAATGATAGTCGCTTTGTCTACTTTAACTGGCGCTATATTTCTAAAATTTTCCATGTAGCGAAAATAAGAAAAATTAAAAAAAAGTACGCAACGACTTATTACATAATAATGTTGATAACTAACTATTTTTTGTTTATAAGTCAAAAAAAATCCGAAACCACAAGGCTTCGGATTTAATATAAATTTGTAAGATAATTAGTCTTTAAAATGCCCCATTGCAAGGTATTTCTCATATCGTTGAGCTAACAATTCTTCTGTTGATAAGTCTTTCAACTCATTGTATCCTTTCATAATGTATTGTTCCACCGTTTTAAAAGTACTTTCGCGATCGAAATGTGCTCCTCCTAATGGTTCCGGAATAATATCATCAATTAATTTTTGCTTTTTCATGTCAGAAGAAGTCAGTTTCAAAGCTTCAGCAGCTTGTTCTTTGTACTCCCAACTTTTCCAAAGGATAGATGAACAAGATTCTGGTGAAATTACAGAATACCAAGTATTTTCTAACATATACACTCTATCTCCCACTCCAATTCCTAAAGCACCACCTGAAGCCCCTTCTCCTACAATAATAGTAATTACAGGCACTTTCAAACGAACCATTTCGAAAATATTTCTAGCAATCGCTTCTCCTTGTCCTCGTTCTTCAGCTTCTAAACCTGGATAAGCTCCTGGAGTATCCACTAAAGTCACCACAGGAATACCAAATTTCTCTGCCATTTTCATCAAACGTAAAGCTTTTCTATATCCTTCAGGATTAGCCATACCAAAGTTACGGTATTGACGAGTTTTAGTATTGTATCCTTTTTGTTGGCCAATAATCATAAACGATTGACCCGCAATTTTTCCTAATCCTCCCACCATTGCTTTATCATCTTTAAAACCACGGTCTCCGTGTAATTCTAAAAAAGTATCGCCGCAAAGTGCATTAATATGGTCTAAAGTATAGGGTCTATTGGGATGTCTTGACAATTGAACACGTTGCCAAGCTGTAAGGTTTTTGTATATATTACGTTTTGTTTCTTCTAACTTTTTGTTGATTTGTTTGCAAGTATTGGTTACATCAACATCTGATTCTTTACCAATAACAACACATTTTTCTAACTGATCTTCTAATTCTTTTATAGGAAGTTCAAAATCTAAATATTCCATGGATTTGTAGTGTTATTTATTTTTCTGATTAGAATTGCAAATATAAAATTTAAAATCGTTTGACAGTCCTTATTTTCTATTTAAGTGCAAAAAAACGCCTTGTTTTTAGTTATTCTTTGCCTTTATAATAGTGTTTCATTACCCCATTCAGAATTACCGTAATTACTATAATTAACGCGCCAATATAAAATTCAGTACTCATTTTTTCTTTTCCACCAATGATAAAATACGCAAGTACAATTCCGTAAACAGGTTCTAAATTTGTGGTTAGCATAACCGTGTAAGGAGTTAGTTTACGCATTACCTTTACTGAAGCTGTAAATGCATAGGCGGTACATATTGATGCTAAAACAAAAAGCAATGCCCAATTATTAAAAGTCAGTACAAAGAATTCTGTTTTGAATTTTCCTTGAAAAATAAAATAGATGGAAATAAATAAGAAACCCGATAGGAACTCATAAAACGTAATGACAGACGGATCGTGTTTTGTTATTAATTTTCCATTCAACAAGGTGAATATAACCCCTAAAATTATCGAAGCTAACGCAAAAAGTACTCCGTTAATATAACCGCTTTCCACTTGAAGTATCAAAGACAAACCTGCTATAATAATCAGTCCAAAGAACACTTCGTACCAAAGCACTTTTCGTCCATAAAAAATGGGTTCCAATAGTGATGCAAAAAAAGCGCCTAATGAAAATACGGAAAGTGTAATGGATACATTGGAAATATGTATCGCTTGAAAAAAGAAAATCCAATGCAATGCAATCAATAATCCAACAAATACTAAATGTAATAATTCACGAATAGGAATACGAAAAGACTTTTTCTTTGCTACTAAAAATAATCCTAAAAAAACACCTGCAAATAACATTCGATACCAAACCAAATTATCGGCAGGAATAGTTATTAAAGCTCCTAAAATAGCTGTAAAACCCCAGATAAAAACAATTAAATGTAGGTTGAGATAGCTTTTTAAATTATCGTTTTGCATTTCGTAATAAATAATAGGCTAAGATCCCAAATAGTATATTAGGAGTCCAAACTGCAATTAGTGGCGAAAAACTAGTTTTTTCGGCAAAGACACCAAAAATTTTATCTAAAAAAACAAAAGAAAACGCTACCGCAATTCCGATAGCCAAGTTCATTCCCATTCCACCTCTTCGTTTCATTGCTGAAACTGAAACAGCAATAATAGTTAAGATAAAAGCTGAAATCGGGATGCTGAATTTTTTATAAAAAACAACTAAGTAAATATTAATATTAGAAGAACCTCTCTTCTTTTCTTTGTTTATAAAATCATTCAACTTACCTAAAGGAAGTGTCTCTGCAATATAAACTACAGGGGCTAAATCTTCCAAATCAAATTTAAATTTCATTTTTTTCTCAGGTGCTTTTTCAATCTTATCACCTAATGGACCAACGGTTCTTTTAGTATATTCGAAAAGTGTATAATTTTTTTCTTTAGGATTCCATTGAATTCGAGAAGCAGTAATCTTATAGGTCAACTTTTCTTTATCGCAATTTTCTAGTGAAAAATTATAAGCTGTTTTGGTTTCAGTGTTGAAACTATTTACATAAATAAATTCCGTATCGCTTATTTGTCTATACACATCCGTATTGTCACCTTGCATGAGTTGTTGCCCACCAGTTCTTAAGTAAGTATATCTGAAATTATTAAATCCTTCACTAGCAATAGGAACCAAATAAAACCCCATCAATAAAACCCCTAGAGAAATTATGGATGCTCCAATTATAAATGGCCTCATGAATCTAGTAAATGATATCCCAGAACTTAATATAGCTATGATTTCAGTATTGTTAGCGAGTTTTGAAGTAAACCAAATAACTGACAAAAAAAGAAATATCGGAAACAACATGTTTGCAAAATAGATCGTAAAGTGAAAATAATAGATTACTATTTTGTTAATAGGCACTTGATTTTTAATCATCATATCCACCTTCTCCGATACGTCAACAATAATTCCAATAGGAACAAATAACAATAGCATTACCGAAAAGGTAGCCAAATATCGCTTTAAGATGTATTTATCTATTATTGTTAATTTGTTCATGACAAAAAATTATAATCGTTGGCTCATATTTTTTACCATCATTTCTTTCCATGGTCTAAAATCACCTGCTAAGATATGTTTTCTCGCCTCGCGAACCAACCACATATAAAACCCTAAATTATGGATCGTGGCAATTTGTTTTCCAAGAAACTCATTGGCAGCAAAAAGATGGCGTAAATAAGCTTTAGTATATTCTGTATCTACGAAAGTGATTCCCATTTCGTCTATCGGCGAAAAATCTGCTTCCCATTTCTTATTTTTAATATTGATAGTCCCATTGGCAGTAAATAACATTCCGTTTCTTGCGTTACGGGTAGGCATCACACAGTCAAACATATCTATTCCCAAAGCAATATTTTCCAAAATATTAATAGGTGTACCTACTCCCATCAAATAACGCGGTTTGTCTTCAGGAAGTATTTCGCAAACTACCTCAGTCATGGCATACATTTCTTCTGCAGGTTCTCCGACAGAAAGTCCGCCAATCGCATTTCCTTGTTGACCTGAATTCGCAATATATTCTGCTGATTGTCTTCTTAAATCCTTGTACGTGCTCCCTTGAACAATTGGAAAGAAAGTTTGTTCGTAGCCGTATTTAAAAGGTAAATTATCTAAATGATTGATACAACGATCCAACCAACGGTGCGTCATGTGCATTGA
>JAGNSF010000111.1 GCA_017988155.1 Flavobacterium sp.
ATTGTTTAACATATACTTTATTTCATAATAACAATAATACTCAATTTAAATACGGTACCAACCACTGGATTCCTTTTACGGAGTATGAAGTCAATGCCCAAGACAAGTTTGCCAGCAACTTTATGACTGATTTTATGAAGAGCCCCCCAACCCCCAAAGGGGGAGCAGCTACAAATGATTTATTTAGTAACGCTTCTCAACCTGAACACACATCTTGTCAACCTGAACACACACCTTGTCAACCTGAACTTGTTTCAGGTTCCCCAGAGATGCTGACCCGAGCGGAGCGAACAGGCGATAGCAAACAAGTTCAGCATGACAAAGCGTTGGTTTTCTCACCAGAAGCCACCGCCGTTTTTGACGCTGGTCGTGAGTTGTGGAAATATTACCACAAGATGGCTTCGCAAACTCGCAATGACGTTTACAACGCCAACGCCAGTTTGTATGACATCCGCGAGTACTTCCAAGGCAGAAACGAAAAAGGCAGAATGAATTCCAAAAGCGATGATGCTACCTATATGGAATTAATCGGCAACCTACGCGCACAACTCGCAATCCTCGCCGATGCCATTAAGCCTAAGGTGTATGAGTATGGGTTTTTGAAGGAGTAGCTTCGAGAGCCTCAGCTACCCTCGAGTGGGAATGGTGGCTTCGAGAGCCTCAGCCACCATTGAGAATTGTTGCCTGAGGTACCGCGTTATTGTTGCCTGAGGCACTCGAAGGCAATAATATATAAAGGCAATCGAAAAGCAGATGGTGGCTTCGAGAGCCTCAGCCACCATTGGGAAACTCAGCCACCATCTTGTATTGTTGCCTGAGGCTCTCGAAGGCAATAATACAGGAAGGCAATAATACAGGAAGGCAACAATAAATAATAGCAACTAATAAATAAATTTATGAAAGGTTATATGTACATTTTACTTTGTGCTAACGGAAGTTATTATACTGGAAGTACAATTGATTTAGAACGCAGATTAGCAGAGCATCAAAATGGCGAAGGTGCTAATCATACCAAAAAACATTTACCAGTTACTTTGGTCTATTATGAAGAATATGCAAGAATTGATACCGCATTTTATCGCGAAAAACAAATACAAGGCTGGAGTAGAAAAAAGAAAGAAGCTCTAATTGAAGGTAAAATGGATTCATTACCCGAATTAGCAAAAGCGTACAGAGATTTAGGGAAGTAAGATGGTGGCTTCGAGTGCCTCAGCCACCATCGAGTGCCTCAGCCACCATCGAGTGCCTCAGCCACCATCGAGTGCCTCAGCCACCATCGAGTGCCTCAGCTCAGTCAACGTGTTATTGTTGCCTGAGGCACTCGAAGGCAACAATAAATATACACTCGAAGGCAACAATAAAAAAATGCACCCGATTGGGTGCATTCATATAATAATATAACTCTAAATTACGAAATACTTGGTACTTGTACCATCTCGTTAGCATCAGCTAAATAATCTACTCCATCAAATCCAAAACCAAATAGGTTCAAGAAATCTTGTTTGTATCCAGCTAAATCACCAATCTCTGGCAATGATTCTGTAGTAGATTCTTTCCACAATGCAGCTACACGAGCTTGAACATCTTCACGCATTTCCCAATCGTCAATACGGATTCTCCCTTGATCGTCTGTTGGAACGGCTTGTCCTGAGTACAAACGTTGTTGGTACAAACGTTGAATTTGCTCAATACATCCTTCGTGAATCCCTTCGGCTTTCATGATTTTGTATAACAATGAAATATACAATGGAATCACTGGAATAGCTGAACTCGCTTGGGTAACTAACGCTTTGTTAACAGAAACATACGCTTTACCATTCAAAGAAGCTAAGTCTTTTGTAATTTCAAAAGCAGTTGCCTCCAAATGATCTTTGGCACGACCAATAGTTCCTTTTCTGTAAACCGCTTCTGTAACTTCAGGTCCAATATACGAATAGGCAACTGTTGTAGCACCTTCCGCTAAAACATTAGCGCCTTTCAAAGCGTCCATCCACATCGCCCAATCTTCACCACCCATAACCACAACCGTGTTATCTATATCTTCTTGATTCGCTGGTTCGATAGAAACTTGTGTTACGTTTCCAGTATGAAAATCAACAGTTTTGTTAGTAAACGTCCCTCCAATTGGTTTCAAAGTAGAACGGTGCAATACTCCTGTTGAAGGATGCATACGCACTGGCGAAGCCAAACTGTAGATCACTAAATCTATCTGACCCATATCCGCTTTGATTAAATCAATCGCTTCTTGTTTTACTTCGTTAGAAAAAGCATCTCCGTTGATACTTTTAGCATACAAACCTGCTTTAGTTGCTTCTTTTTCAAAAGCAGCAGAATTGTACCAACCTGGTGAAGCTGTTTTCCCTTCTGCAGGTGCTTTTTCAAAGAAAACACCTAATGTTGCTGCATTAGAACCAAACGCACTTGTAATTCTTGATGCTAATCCAAATCCTGTAGAAGCACCAATAACTAATACGCGTTTTGGGCCCTCAATAGTGCCTTTAGATTGTACGTAAGCAATTTGATTTTTTACATTTTGCTCGCATCCAGCTGGGTGCGCTGTCAAGCAAATAAATCCTCTCATTCTAGGTTCTATAATCATATCTTTAATTCTAATTAATATTCGTGTTTAGTAGTGTGCAAATATAAACCAAATCTTTAGTTCAACAAGGATTTGGCATGATTTAGAGCCGAATCAGAAACTACTGCACCCGATAACATTTGGGCAATTTCTAAAACTCTTTCTTCCTCATTTAATAACTTCAATTCCGATTGTGTATCGTCTCCAATAGTCGATTTAAATACTTTGAAATGTGCATTTCCTTTAGCCGCAATTTGTGGCAAATGCGTAATGGCAAAAATTTGCATCGTCTGACTCATTTCTTTCATAATCTCCCCCATTCTAATGGCGATTTCGCCAGAAACTCCTGTATCTATTTCGTCAAAAATTAATGTAGGTAATTTGGAATACTGTGCCAAAATCGCTTTGACAGCCAACATAATTCGGGACATCTCCCCACCTGATGCAACTTTTTTAAGCAAACCAAAATCGGTTCCTTTATTCGCCGAAAACAATAACTGAATTTCGTCTTTCCCGTTTTGAAAATAGGTTTCAGTGGCTTTAATTTCAATATTAAATCGCACGTTTGGCATTCCCAAAGTGGCTAGAATAGCAATCAATTTGTCTGATAAAATCGGAACGGCTTTCGTTCTTTTTTGATGAATTGCCAAAGCTAAAGCATCCAATTGACTCGTTTTATCTTGAATCGATTGGGTCAAAGTAGCAATGTCACTTTCTAGATTTCCTAGTTCAAAAAGAGTCGTTTCTAAAGTATTTTGTATCGCCAATAATTCGTCAACAGTGGTGACTTGATGTTTCTTTTGCAGATTGAATAGTAATTGCAGTTTCTCACTAATCAAATCCAATTGAATTGGATCATTAATTAGTTTTTCGGAACAATTGGTTAATTCATCCGAAACATCGTCTAATTCAATAGATAAACTACTAATACGCTCTAGTAACAAAGCATATTCTGGCGCAAAAGAAGCTATTTTTTGCAAGGCAATTTTAATCTCTTTCAAAGTAGACAAGGCTCCTATTTGCTCTTCATTGGCTAAAGCCAAAGATTTATCTACCGCTTCTTTAATGGTTTCTACATTATTCAGCTTTTCAAAATCAGCTTCTAATTGTTCTTGTTCACCAGATTTTAATTGAGCAGCAACTAATTCGTTCAATAAAAAGGTGTTGTATTCTTGTTCCTTAATGGATTCTGCTTGCTTTTTTAAGAGCGAATTCAAATTGGACTTGTCTTCTTTGTAGCTTTTTAAAAGCGTTTGATAACTACTAATTTCAACTTGATTATCAGCAAGAGCGTCAATAATTTTGAATTGCACCGTTTCATCGGATAGTTCTTGGGTTTGCTGTTGCGAATGAATATCAATCAAAAACAAACTCAAATCCTGTAATTCCTGAAGATTTACGGGACTATCATTTATAAAAGCTCTTGATTTCCCTGAAGGAAGTATTTCACGACGAATAATTGTCTCGTCTTCGTAATCCAAGTCATTTGCTTCAAAAAAGGATTTTAGATTGTATTTCGAAACATCAAAATAGGCTTCTATAACGCACTTTTCTTCTTTATTTTTAAGTGAAGTTAAATCGGCTCGTTTTCCTAAAACCAATCCCATAGCGCCTAAAATTATCGATTTACCAGCACCTGTTTCTCCAGTAATAATAGAGAATCCTTTTGAGAAATCGATAGCCAATTTCTCAATCAATGCATAGTTTTTTATCGATAGTGATGTAATCATGTTAGCAATTGAACTTAGGGTTAATTTTAGTACTTAATACTACTCCATTTACTAGAGTTCATTGGCGAAACTCGATTCAAATTATCAACTAAATCTGATATTGAAATACTTGGTCCACCTGAAAAAATTGAAACAATTTCATCTGATTTGGCATCAAAAAATACTCTAGTTAAAAAAGCATTGGGACGAACAGAATGTACTTTACTTAGTCCGCTCAAAGCCAACTTAATATTCTCTTTGGCCACTTTCAAATCTTTAGTCATTCCGTCTAAAGCAGTATGGTATTGGTAGGAAGCCGAACGTATTTCACTAAATGTTGGTGATAATAAATCCGTAATTAAAAAGTATCTGTTTTGAGTTCCGTCAGCTTGTGTCCAACCTTTACCTCCATTTTGTTGAGCCAAAGTAGCAATATTCTGTGCAGCTTCTAAAAAAGAGGTGCCTGATTGCTCAACAAAAGAATCGGCATCCAACCCAAGTATTATATGACAATAAAATGAAATTACCCCTACTAAATTAGAATCAAAAGCATTCGGATTATAGATTAAGTTTTCGAATTCGACATAGCGAAAATTGAAATCCTTATCATTAAAATTAAAAACGGGACTAGAATAAGTAGAATCAAAAATTGGACGTGATGATTGTACCTGAATCGTTCCTGAGAATTGATCTGATGATCCTGCAGTTAGGTTAATATAAATAGAACAATTGATTTTTTCGTTCTGTTTCATTACTTGACCTGTCCAATCTGTTTTGTTGACAAAATCAGTTAAAGAGGATTGTAATGTTTTGAAAATTTGTTGATTGACGTTGGTAATTTGTTGTGAATTGACTGTTACCGTACAATTTAACTGCTGCGAATGAGCAGTTATGCCAATCAAAATAAAGAATACAACAATTAGATTACGCATTGAAATGGTCGATTACCTTGTTTATAATATCTGCTGCCACTGCTTCTTTAGATTTCAATTCCATTGGTTCAATATTGAAATTTTTATCAATGAAAGTAACTTTATTGGTGTCTTTTTGAAAACCAGCACCTTCATCTTGAAGCGAGTTTAAAACAATCAAATCTAAGTTTTTTTTTTGAATTTTCAGCTTTGCATTCTCAATTTCATTTTCAGTTTCTAGGGCAAAACCAATAACCAATTGATTTTTTTTAACTGCCCCCAAATAAGCCAAAATATCTACTGTTTTTTCTAATTCTATTGAAAATTCAGAAGCTAATTTTTTGATTTTTTGGGAAGCTACATTTTTTGGTTTATAATCTGCAACAGCAGCAGCAGCAATTGCTACATCTACTGATGAAAAATAGGTATGACATACATCATACATTTCCTGTGCCGAAACTACAGGTAAGAGTTGTATGCCAGAATTGTTAACCTTACAATGAGTAGGTCCAGATACCAACAATACCTTAGCACCTAATTGTGCTGCACACAAAGCAATATCAAATCCCATCTTACCTGAAGAATGATTACCAATAAATCTAACTGGATCGATTGCTTCATAAGTTGGACCTGCCGTAATCAATATTTTTTTTCCTTTAAGAGGTAATTTGCTTGCTATATCCGCTTCCAAAAAAGAAACGATATTTTCTGGTTCAGCCATGCGTCCCTCACCTGATAGTCCACTTGCTAATTCTCCACTTTCGGCAGGAATTATTAGGTTTCCAAAATCCTGTAAAGCTTTAAAATTAGCCAAGGTACTGGGATGCTTGTACATATCTAAATCCATTGCTGGAGCAAAATACACGGGACATTTTGCAGATAAATAAGTAGCTAAAAGCAGATTGTCACATGTACCCGAAGCCATTTTTGACAATGTATTGGCTGTTGCTGGCGCAATCAACATAATATCAGCCCATAGCGCTAATTCAACGTGATTATTCCAAACACCTTCTCCTTGAACTTGACTTTCATCTGTAGAGAAATTATCTGGGCTTTCGTAAAATGTAGAAAAAACAGGGTTTTTAGATAATGTCGCAAGAGTTAGTGGGGTGACAAAATCCTTAGAAGCAGGTGTCATGATCACTTGGACATGTGCACCTGCTTTTATAAAGAGTCTTACCAATGAAGCTGTTTTATAGGCAGCAATTCCACCAGACACTCCTAGTAAAATTTTCTTACCGTTTAAAACTGACATGGTAACTATAT
>JAGNSF010000112.1 GCA_017988155.1 Flavobacterium sp.
GTGGGGAAGAAACCTATTATATAGATAGGATTTCAGATTTAATTGAAAAATCGGTACTTACTGAAGACGAAAAATCCTTTAATCAAGTGGTTTTGTATGGTAGAGATACCACTGTTGAAGAAATTGTCTCAACAGCAAAACGCTTTCCTATGATGGCAGATTATCAAGTGGTGATTGTGAAAGAAGCGCAAAATTTATCTAAAACATTTGAAAAATTTGAGTCGTACGCCGTGAATCCGCAACTAACTACTATTTTAGTTTTTGCTTACAGAGACAAACCTGATGGAAGAAAAAAAATATTTAAAACCATAAAAGATAAAGGCGTTTGGTTTGAAAGTAAAAAATTATATGACAATCAAGTTCCAGATTGGATTGTTAAAGTGCTAAAAGGTCAGAATTACGGAATTGAACCTAAAGCAGCCGCTATACTTTCGGAATTTTTAGGAACAGATTTAGCTAAAATTAATAACGAATTGGAAAAGCTGAAAATTGTTTTTCCTGAAGGTCATATTTTTACACCAAAAAACATTGAAGAAAACATTGGTTTTAGTAAAGACTATAATGTGTTTGAACTAAAATCGGCATTAGCAACGAGAAATCAGCAAAAAGCCTATACAATCATTCATAATTTTGCAGCAAATCCAAAAGACAATCCAATAGTTGTCGTTAGCGGTCAAATGTTTGCTTTTTTTGCTCAATTGTTGCAATATCACGGATTAAAAGACAAATCAAAATTTAATGCTGCAAAAGTGTTGGGCGTCAATCCATTTTTTATGGATGAATATGCTACAGCTAGCAGAAATTACCCAATGCGAAAAGTGAGTCAAATTATTGAAATCATTCGCGATATGGATGTAAAAAGTAAAGGTGTAGGTTCTGGTTCGATGAAAGAAGCCGATATGTTGAAGGAGTTAGTATATAAAATTTTCAACTAATTAAATAAAGAAGTATAGTTACTAAAAATTATAAAAAATCACGATATTTGCAACCCAAAAGGGATTAAAAAACAATAAAAATGAATAAAAATACAGTTTTAGCTTGGGCTACAGGTATTATGATTATTATGGGTGTAATAATAATCAGTTTAGCAATCTACAGATATGATGATGTAGCAGGTTGGGGCTTTGGAGCGGTAGGAATTGGTTTTTTTGCTAACGCTTGGGTTTTCAATGCTTTAAAAGGAAGAATGTAAATCTAAATTACGAAGTTTGAGTTAAGATTTACGACGATTATAAAATTATAAACAAATAATAAACAACAAAAAAATAAAATGTCAGACGATAAGAAAGTAATTTTCTCAATGCAAAAATTGAGTAAAAGTTATCCAGGTGCAGATAAACAAGTATTAAAAAACATCTATTTGAGTTTCTTTTACGGAGCTAAAATTGGTATTTTGGGACTTAATGGTTCTGGAAAATCATCTTTATTAAAAATTATTGCAGGAGTTGATAAAAATTATCAAGGCGATGTAGTTTTTCAACCCGGTTATACGGTTGGATATTTAGAACAAGAGCCACTTTTAGATGAAACAAAAACGGTTATTGATATCGTTCGTGAAGGCGCTGCTGAAACGTTTGAGTTATTAGCAGAATTTAATAAAATTAATGACGATTTTGGTTTGCCTGAAGTCTATGAGAATCCTGAAAAAATGGAAAAACTTATGGATCGTCAAGCGGAATTACAAGATAAAATTGATGCTTGTGGTGCGTGGGAAATCGATACTAAGTTAGAAATCGCAATGGATGCACTTCGTACTCCAGACCCTGAAACACCTATTAATGTGTTGTCTGGTGGAGAAAAACGTCGTGTGGCTTTATGTCGTTTGTTATTGCAACAACCAGATGTATTATTATTAGATGAGCCAACCAACCACTTAGATGCTGAATCGGTACTTTGGTTAGAGCAACATTTAGCACAATATTCAGGAACCGTAATTGCCGTTACGCACGATAGATATTTCTTAGATAATGTTGCGGGTTGGATTTTAGAGTTAGATAGAGGTGAAGGTATTCCGTGGAAAGGAAATTACTCGTCTTGGTTAGAGCAAAAATCGAACCGAATGGCTCAAGAAGAAAAAGTAGCTTCTAAAAGAAGAAAAAATTTAGAACGCGAATTAGATTGGGTGCGTCAAGGCGCAAAAGGGCGTCAAACCAAACAAAAAGCACGTTTACAGAATTACGATAAATTATTAAACGAAGATCAAAAAGAATTAGACGAGAAATTAGAAATTTATATTCCTAATGGACCTCGTTTAGGAACCAATGTAATTGAAGCTAAAAATGTGGCGAAAGCATTCGGTGATAAATTATTATACGACGATTTAAATTTTGTATTGCCACAAGCAGGAATTGTTGGAATTATCGGTCCTAATGGAGCTGGTAAATCTACCATTTTCAAAATGATTATGGGCGAACAAAAGGCAGATGCTGGAACTTTTGATATCGGAGAAACGGTAAAAATTGCTTATGTGGATCAATCGCACTCTAATATTGATGTGAATAAAACGCTTTGGGAAAACTTTTGTGATGGACAAGAATTAATTATGATGGGTGGCCGTCAAGTTAACTCACGTGCGTATTTATCTCGTTTTAATTTTGGAGGAAGTGATCAAAACAAAAAAGTGTCAACTTTATCTGGAGGAGAAAGAAACCGTCTGCATTTAGCTATGACATTAAAAGAAGAAGGAAACGTATTGCTTTTAGATGAGCCAACAAATGATTTAGATGTAAATACACTTCGTGCCTTAGAAGAAGGTTTAGAAAATTTTGCAGGTTGTGCCGTAATTATTTCGCACGACAGATGGTTTTTAGATAGAGTTTGTACGCATATTTTAGCTTTTGAAGGCGAGTCACAAGTATATAGTTTTGAAGGAAGTTTTACAGAATACGAAGAAAATAAACGCAAACGATTAGGTAAAGATGTTACCCCAACTCGAATTAAATACAAGAAATTAATCAGATAATTTTGATATAAAGTAAAAGGGCTGTTTCATTGAAACAGCCCTTTTTGTATTTAATAATAAACGAATTTTAATATATCTATAAATGATTTGCTCAATTGCTACTACCTTAGGATTTATTCTCTTTTTGTGTTTAGATATTGTTCAATTTTATCATGCAAATTTTCTTTAATCCATTTATTCATTTCTATTTTGTCTTTCCCATTTGATGCGTTCCATGGACTTTCCTCGTTTATAATAACTTTTTTGCTTCTAAAATCGTAAAGTGAATGAAATAAATTTCCCCTTTCCATTACTAAATATTCATTTTTAATGAAAATCCTAATATTTTCCAAGTTCTTGTCAGCTTCATCATAATTCCATAGTATTTTCTCAATATTTTTATCGTTTTCAAGTCTTTCTATGCTTAAACGTTCTTCTTCATTCCAATTTTCTTTAGTCCATTTAATAATGTTCCATTCCATATCATCATATCCAACCATTGTGAAGTATAAAACATAAATATCGTTTCCATTTTCTACTTTTTGTTGATATAAATAGTCTTTGAAAAATGACTGATAAATATTCATTTTAATTTCTGCATATTTATTGAAGCCTTCATCATTTAAATGATTACTAGATGAATCTTTATATTTTTCTGCAATAGTCACACTATCAATTAAAACTTTTTGTTCAAGTAATTGCTTAAGTTCTAATTTTCCGATTTGCTCAAAATAATAATCTATTGTTCTATCTTCAATTTTTTTAGTTTGAGATTGACAGTTTATAGAAATTATTGTTAGCAAAAATATGATTGATTTTTTCATATTAATGTGATTTTTTGTACTTGCAGATAAATACTATCTTTTCTCAATCCACTTTCTGGCATTCACAAAGGCTTCTAACCAAGGAGAAACGTCATCTTTTTGATTTCTGTCAGGGTAATTTGCCCAATTCCAAGGGAACGTAGAACGCTCAATATGAGGCATCATTACTAAATGTCTTCCAGTAGTGTCGCATAGCATCGCCGTATTATAATCCGAACCATTTGGATTGGCTGGATACCCTTCGTAACCATATTTCCCAACAATATTATACGCATTTTCAGGCATTGGTAAATTGAATTTTCCTTCACCGTGCGAAATCCAAACCCCTAAAGTAGCGCCTTCTAATGTAGAAAGCATTACCGAGTTATTTTTTTGAATTTTCACAGAAGTAAAGCCACTTTCGTGTTTGTTAGAATCGTTGTGTTTCATTTTTCCGTGCACCTCGTGTTCTGGATTAATTAGCTCTAATTCCATCATTAATTGGCACCCGTTACAAATTCCTACAGAAAGTGTATCTTCTCTTTTGAAGAAGTTTTTTAAAGCAGTGTTTGCTTTTTCATTGTATAAAAAGGCACCTGCCCAACCTTTAGCGGAACCTAATACATCTGAATTAGAGAAACCACCTACAGCACCAATAAATTGTATGTCTTCTAAAGTTTCACGTCCAGAAATTAAATCGGTCATATGAACGTCTTTTACATCAAATCCTGCTAAGAACATCGCATTCGCCATTTCTCGTTCAGAATTACTTCCTTTTTCACGAATAATAGCTGCTTTTGGCCTTGCACCAGCAGGAATTACAGGTAATTTACCATCAAATTGTGCTGGAAAACTAAATTGTAATGCTTGTTTATCAAAATTCTCAAAACGTTCTTTTGCTTTGCCGTTCTTCGTTTGTTTTTGGTCTAATAAATAAGACGTTTCAAACCAAGTTTTTCTGGTTTCTGTTATCGAGAAGTTAAACGAATCATTAAAATTAGTAATAGAAACTAAATCACCTTCAGTTACGGTACCAATTTTATTTATCGTAATACCGTTAGCTTTAAATGTTGCTTCAACTTCAGCATCAGCTTGAAAAACCACTCCAATATTTTCATTGAACAAGGTTTTAACAGCATCGTTTTCACCTAAAACGGTTAAATCATACGTTGCACCTAAACCTACTTCTGCAAATGACATTTCTAATAAAGTGGTAATCAAACCACCACTACCAATATCGTGTCCGGCTTTAATTTTTCTGTCTTTTATTAAATCTTGTAAGGTATTGAATGCTTTCTTGAAGAATGCAGCGTCTTTAATAGTTGACGTTTCATTTCCTACTTTATTTTGCGTTTGATAAAATGAAGAACCTCCTAATTTAAAAGTATCTTGTGATAAATTGATGTAGTAAATGTTTCCGCCATTTCGTTGTAAAACAGGTTCCACTACTTTAGTGATATTCGAACAATTTCCAGCTGCCGAAATAATAACCGTTCCCGGTGCAATTACTTCGTCATTAGGGTACTTTTGTTTCATTGATAAGGAATCTTTTCCTGTTGGAATGTTGATTCCTAATTCAATAGCAAAATCCGAACATCCTTTTACAGCTTCGTATAAACGGGCATCTTCGCCTTCATTTTTACAAGCCCACATCCAGTTTGCCGATAATGAAACCGATGCTAAACCGTCTTTTAATGGTGCCCAAACTAAATTTGAAAGCGATTCTGCAATGGCATTTCTACTTCCTGCTACCGGATCAATTAAAGCTGAAATAGGAGCGTGCCCAATAGAAGTGGCAATTCCTTCTTTTCCTTTATAATCTAAAGCCATTACACCTACATTATTTAAAGGCAATTGTAACGGACCTGCGCATTGTTGTTTGGCTACTTTTCCACCTACACAACGGTCTACTTTGTTGGTTAACCAATCTTTACAAGCTACGGCTTCTAATCGTAATACCTGATTTAAATAGGTTGGAATTTCACTTGCTTTATAGTCTGAATTACTATAATTTCTTGTAATTGTTTTGTCGTTCATTATGGTTTTTGGCGAACTTCCAAAAAAGTCTTCCAAAGCATAATCCATTGGTTTTAATCCCGTTGACTTTGATTCAAAAGTAAATCTATGGTCGTTGGTTACATCACCCACTTCATACATTGGCGAACGTTCTCTATCGGCAATGCGTTGTAACGTTTCGATGTCTTTTTGCCCAATAACTAATCCCATTCTTTCTTGCGATTCGTTTCCGATGATTTCTTTCGCAGAAAGGGTAGGGTCGCCCACAGGTAATTTATCTAAATCAATTAAACCTCCTGTTTCTTCTACCAATTCCGATAAACAATTTAAATGTCCACCGGCACCGTGGTCGTGAATAGAAACAATCGGGTTGTTATCGCTTTCCACCAATCCACGAATGGCATTGGCAGCACGTTTTTGCATTTCTGGATTGGAACGTTGGATCGCATTTAGTTCAATTCCTGAACCAAAAGCACCTGTATCTGCGGAAGAAACGGCAGCACCACCCATTCCAATTCTATAATTTTCACCACCCAGAATGACAATTTTATCACCTGCAGTTGGTTTCTTTT
>JAGNSF010000113.1 GCA_017988155.1 Flavobacterium sp.
ACGTTTTACGGTAGGTAATGGTATCGCCAGTTTCTCGGAAATTTTTCCTGACTGAATGTTTGGGCGATTTTGAATAATCGTATAAATTAGTTTTTCCTTGGGCGAAAGTTGTGTTTCTATTCCGCTTTTATTCAATTTCTTCATTAGTTGCAATTGAATATTTGACAAGCAACTCAAAAAGAACTGCATCCAAATGGTAACATCTTCTTTAGGTCGTTGTGCCTGACAACTTCTAAGAACCTGATAATATTCGCTTTTTCGGTTTTCAATTTCGTGCTCAAAACTCACGTATTGTATCCATTTATATCCGTTTTTAAGTAATAATAGCGTTGAAATCAAACGACTTAACAAGCCATTTCCGTCTTGAAAAGGATGAACGCTCAAAAAATCATAAACAAAAGATGCTATTTTGATTAAAGGGTGAACCAACGTTTCGGTATTATACCAATTGATTAATTCTCTTATGGCATCTTCGGTAGCAAACCCAGCTTCAGTTGCTTGAAAGATTATTTGTTGTGTCCCGTCAGGTAATGATGCTTCAACTGCATTAATATGCGCCTTAGAATTGCCTTTATGCCATTGGTCTTTGGCACTATATTTCATCAGACTATTGTGTAAACTTTTGATGTGACTTTCGGAAAGAATGATGTTTTCGTAAGATTCCGAAATTAAATCCATTACTTCAAAATAACCGACTACTTCCTGTGAGTCTCTGTCGGTGAGTTTTGTGATATCAATTTTTTGAAGTAACACGTCTACCTCTTCATCGCTCATTTTGTTGCCTTCAATTCGGTTTGAAGCACCTACGCTTCGCACCGTGGCAATACTTTTTAACTCTTTGAGGCTCTGTACTTCTTTTCTCTCAATTGCTGTCCAATTTGCATCAAAGCGGTCTATTGCACTGATTAAGTTAATCAGCTTCCAATCAATATTCAGTTTGAAATTATATACTTCGTTATTCAATTTGATACGTTTTGATACGCAAAGATACGATTATAGTCTGAAATTAAAAGCAAAATATGATACGTTTTGATACGTTTATATTCAATTATGATACGAAAAGTTCAATTGTTTTTCAGTTGTTAATTACTCTCGCCGCGAGTTCATCACGCCTTACTGTTGAAGTTTTACAAATTGGCGATGGGCAGGATTTTTAAAACAAATGTGTCAAGCCACCACAAATGCTGATCCGAGGTAGAATGTTCAATTAACCACTGAACCGCCAATTTAGGGTAGCTGCTGTCATGTGAATGGCCGACTATATTTACGAAGATAAAGGTTGAATTACACATTAACTCTATTTTTCTACCACAAGTTTTTTTGTTCCAATTAAATCTGACGTTTGAATTTGTACAACATAAACTCCCTCTGAAAAATCTCTTGTGCTCACTTTTATCTTTTGTGTATCTCTTGCCGCCGTTGAATAAATTATTTTTCCTGAAATATCGGTGATAGTTACTTTGACTTTTTCGATTGTTTTTGGTAATGCGATAGTGAGATGATTGGTGGCTGGATTAGGATAAAGACTAATTGATGAAGCAAACGAATTTTCTATTACTCCGGTGGCAACTGTTTGTCCTGCAAGTATGGGTTGATTTGGAGTGGTATTGTAACCGTATTCCATTATCGTAATTGAAACTGTATAATCGGCTAATGCTACTCCAAGTTTAATCCAACCATAAAAAAAATCAGGTCCCACATGTATTTTTAAAGCGAGGTATTTTCCGGAAACATTAACCCAGGGACCCGTTGCGGGCGTTTGTCCTACAGTGTATCCGGAACCTCCCCTACATACGGTAGGCACACAATTCATAGGATTAAGAGCCAAAAGATGATGTGCATTAGTCCAGCCCAAAGATGAATCAATAAGGGTATTTATAGCATAACCTCCTGAGGTGTCAGCGATCCAACTAAGAGAAGTTGAACTTATCACTGCAGAATCTATTGCGCCAGAAGCTAATTCTTTATTACATGTGCAATCAAACAATGAATCTCTTGGTGCCAGGATAAAATCATTAATACCGTCTTTGTTCAAGTCAAGTGAATATGGTGCCGAACAACCGCCCGTGTATGTGCACATAATCACACTATCCGGATTTACATCCGTATAAACTATCTGCGCAATTGCTGTTATTGAAAACATCGTGATAGCTAGCAGGACGATGAATGCAGATAGCTTTTTTAGTAGTTTTATTTTCATTTTGTTAATTTTTAATTGCAATATAAATTTATTTTTTGTTATAGAAAAGTTTGTTCAATGCAACAAAGCTAAAAATTAGCACTGCTGCCATTGGGTTTCGCATAACGGCCTTATGTTAGTCGTAGTGGTTCTTTTCTGTCGAAGGTCTCCTGTGTCAAGTTTGCACTTTCTTTGAGCGTTGGCTTGGGTGCTCTTTTGGATGTTTTAACGTTGGTCTGTGCGTAGGGAAAAATACAAATGTGCCACCAAAAGCGTTGGCTGATTAAGCCTCTTCAAATTCTCCACAGTCAATTCTAATGTCTTGTGTGTCTAGTTTTTGGTTAAGCAAATTGCAAAAATGGATTTTGTTTTTAATTGCATAATGTTTGCAATTAAAGCAAGTTCTCTGGACACTTATTACTTCTAATTTATTCAGTTGAATTATAAGATTAGAAATGTTTGGCCATAATATTTTTTTGTCTACATCGCTAGCCTTTGCAATAATTGCTGTCAATGGGTTGGCGAAGTTTTCTGTTTCCGTAACTATTTTTTTTCCTGATGCAGTGAGTTGTATCGTATAGCTTCTTGTGTCATTACTGTCAGTAAATTTTTTGATTAGATTTTTTTGTTCCAATACTTTTATCGCATCGCTGATAGTAGGTTTTGTGAAATTAAATTCTTGTGCCAAATAACTTATTGTTGTTTTGTCTGCTGAATGGTGCTGAATAAAAATCAGTAACTGAATTTGTATAGGGCTTAAACTATGTTCCTTTGCTTTTTCCCAAAGCAAAATACGGAACACTTGCGATAAGCGTTCCAACCCTGCAACTATTTTATTGTCAAGGTTTGCATTTTGATTTTCTAAATTAAATACCGACACTTTTATTTACAGTTTTGCATTTCAATAATGTAATAGCCTTTTTGTTGAATACTCAAAACCATTTCATCTGTTGCTTTTTCAATGTGACAAAAGCTACACTCCTCTGAAGCCAAAGGCTGATTTTCTTGATTTTTAGATTGTAAGTAATCCTTACCAAAGGTATAAATTATTTTTTCATCTTTTATATGGTCGGGAGCAATAATGTCAAAATGCATTACGCTTCCGTCTTTTTTAGTTACATAAGTGTCCCAAACTGCTACTTGCATAATTTTAAATTTTTGATTTATTGAAGAGAAAAAAAGAATAGGCAGATTGGTCCCTTTAAGAGGAAGAACAAAAATCCAGCTATTCCAAATTTTTTGAGGCAGGGTATCAATTAAAATTCGTTTTTGTTTATGTAAGGGTATGTCCACAGAATAACAGTAAGCGTTACTGCCTTGAACCAAGATGAATACATTGCTTCAACAGTTTCAGCATCATGTCCTTTTTTAGCTAAAAATCCTTTGATGGTTGCTGTGATTGGAAAAATAAAAGCTACCATATAGCGGTAATGGATTATTGGAACTGTGTCTACTTCATCCGTTTTGTTTTTCTTGCTTGTGTGATGTCTCAAAGCAATTTCGTGTTGATAGTTTAACCAAGTTTGGTCGTAAGGCTTGTTGCACAAGTCCATAATCCATTGTCCAAACCTTGCTCTAACCGCAGCCAGGTATTCCATGTTTGGCTTTTCGTTTTTAGCGAAGTAGTGCAACAAATGTTGATTGCCACCAACGAAACCATACCAAAGGTCAAGCACTTCGTTTGTTTGGTCTTTTAGCACTTCTCCTGCAAGGCGTAGGTTTTTTTCATCTTCTTCTGTAAACAATACAGTTTTTTTGAGAAGGTCTAAATCGGCAATGCTTACAGGTGATTGCCCTACTTGCCCGTAGGCGTAACCCTTGATTTGTTCTGTCATTTTTATACTTTTTTATTTATGAATGATGACGCAAATATAGTAAGGATTCCTAACTATGACAATAAAAGTGAAAATATTTTTTGTAGCATTAGGTTAAGGCAAAATTACAGTTGAAGGTCATGAGGTTTGGGTTATTTCAGAACCTTCGCCGCTAGCAATGACTATGTTAACCAAAAAAATAAAGGATGCGTTTGAATTTAAAGGGGCTAAGCATAGAATTAACAATATAGAATAAATCAAAATTTCAAAGCCCAAAGCCCTGCAGGCGTATACTTTTTGCAGCGTATTAATTACCTGTTTTAGAATTGACTATTATTTTGAATAGCCCATACTAAAAGCGCATTTTTTTCTGGAGGTAAATTTAATTTTTTCATTATGCTATGCCGATGATTTTCAATCGTTTTTTCAGAAACGAATAACATACTTGCAATTTCTTTTGAGGATTTTTGTTTTCCAATTAATTGGACAATTTTCTTTTCTGCAAAGCTTAACTCATTAAGTATATCAGTTTTAGAGGATTGTGTGTCTAGATATAGATTTTCTTGTATTTCTTTTGAAAACCAAATTTCATTACGCAAAACGGAATTAATGCATTCTTCGAGAACATCCATTGCAAATTCCTTTAATAAGTAGCCTTTGGCATTCAATTCTTTGGCTCTATTAAAAAGGGAATATTCTTTGTGCATGGTTACAAGAATGACCTTGGTCCTTAATGATTGTAATGCCAATTTTTCAAGAATTTCAATACCATTCATTCCGGGCATATTAATATCTAAAATGGCGATATCTGGCTTGTGTTTCAAAATCATATTATAAGCAGTTACTCCGTTGCTGCACAGTTCACAAATATGATGTCCAAGACCTTGGACAAAAGTTTTGGTTCCCATCAAAGTGAGTGGATGATCCTCACTGATTAATATACTTGCCATATAGTTTCTTAAGATTAAATTTTTTAATTGATATTATTTGGTATGTTAATATTTATTAGAGTTCCATTTTGATTAGATATTATTTGAGCAATTCCTCCTATTGCTTTAGATCGTTGTTGAATACTGATTAATCCGAATGATTTGCCACTATTCAAAACAGTATTAACATCAAATCCAATTCCATTATCTTGAATACAAATTTCCGTAACATTATTATTTGTTTCGATGCTAAGTTTTGCTGCATCAGCTTTAGCATATTTGATGATATTGGTTATGGCTTCTTGAATAATTCTAAATACTTGCAGTTCTGATGACTTAGATAAGTTTTGGTTATAATTAATTTCATGGGATATAAATAGGGATCCACTGTTCATATACTGTTCACAAAGCGTATCAAGACAAATTTTTAAGCCTAAACTTTCTAACATAACAGGATGCAGGTTTCGACTAATTTGACGAACATCATTAATGATATGATCGATTTTTGTTGTTGCATCTTTATTAATTCCTTCTGATGCTAAAGTTCTTTTTAGGGTTAACAGTTCGTGACTTAAACCATCATGTAGATCTCTGGCGATTCGACCCCGTTCGTCTTCAGTTGATTCGAAAAGCCGTTGTGTAAATTTGGATTGTATGATAGCTTCTTTTTGAGATTGCCGGTGTTGTAACCAAAGATAATATATAATTGAACTTAATAGAATCACAATTAAACCTGCGAGTAAGAACCCAATGGTTGATTTTTGACTGGCTAAATGTTGTTGCTGTATTTTTTTTTCGTTATTTAGAATATTTAATTGAGAAACCTGAAGTTGTTTATCTTTTTCTGAAAGTTGCAATTGATTTTCCTTTTCTGCTTTTTCTGATTTTTCTTTTAAATAGGCTAGGTGGCTTATTTTATTTTTAGCATTACTTATGATGATGAGTTGATCTTTAATTTTTAGATCTTGTCGTTGTTTTTCAGAGAGAATATTTTGTTTTTCTAGTTGTGCAATGGTAATTTTTTTTTCAAAAACCAAAGTTGCTTCTTTTTTATCAAATTCATACTGGATTTCTTTGCGATTAATTTCTAATTTGACTTCATCATTGGATAAACTATCTCTGAGTTTTGTGAATTGAGCATATGTTGCATATGCATTTTTATAATCACCCTCATGTTCATAAATAGAGCTCAGTTCTTTTAATATACGCCATTTGAGGAAAGGATCTAAACTTTCATTAGATAGTGTCAAAGCTTTTAAAGCTAAAGATTTAGCAGTGTAAATCGTCAGCATAAAGTGGACCAAATATAATTAAAAATAAGATAGTGTTTCCAAGATCAATTAAATTTGTAAACCATGGAAACAAAAAAGAAACAAACCACAGAAAACTTCATTAAAGAGATT
>JAGNSF010000114.1:0-1366 GCA_017988155.1 Flavobacterium sp.
GGACTCAAAGTAGTTAAAAGCTACAATGCCGAAAGCCTATTCAAAAAACGATTTGATAATTCAATTAATACATTAATGAAAATTACCAATAGCATTGGAAACAAAAACAACCTAGCTTCGCCGATGAGTGAATTCATGGGAATTGTAACCATTGCTACTTTATTATGGTACGGCGGTAACCTAGTTTTAGTTGATAAAACTCTTGAAGGATCATTGTTCTTAGTATATATGTTACTTTCTTATAACATTCTGACTCCTGCAAAAAATATCTCTAAAGCCTCTTATGCCGTAAAAAATGGATTGGCAGCTGCCGAACGTGTTTTTGAAGTATTGGAAATTGAGAATGCTATTACGAATCATAAAGAAGCCGAAGTAAAAGACACTTTCGACTCTAAAATTGAAATTTCAAACATCAACTTCAAGTATGAAGAAGAAAATGTCTTGAAAGACTTTTCATTGGAAGTAGTCAAAGGACAAACGGTAGCTTTAGTTGGTCAATCTGGTAGTGGAAAAAGTACCATTGCTAATTTATTGACACGCTTTTATGATGTTAACGAAGGTACTATTCAAATCGACGGAATTGACATTAAAAAATTAAACTTAAGTTCACTTCGTGGATTAATTGGATTGGTTACTCAAGATAGCATTTTATTTAATGATAGCATCAGAGCTAATATAGCTTTAGGCAAAGAAGATGCAACCGATGAAGAGATTGTCGAAGCATTAAAAATTGCCAATGCATATGAATTTGTAAAAGACTTACCTAACGGCATTCATACTAATATTGGCGATAGCGGAAATAAATTATCAGGCGGACAAAAACAACGTCTTTCAATTGCACGTGCCGTTTTGAAAAACCCACCTATTATGATTTTAGACGAAGCTACATCGGCTTTGGATACCGAAAGTGAAAAATTCGTGCAAGTAGCTCTAGAAAACATGATGCAAAACAGAACTTCTATTGTTATTGCTCACCGTCTTTCTACAATACAAAAGGCAAACAAGATTGTGGTAATGCAAAAAGGTAGAATTGTAGAACAAGGCACTCATGAAGAATTAATTGCATTGAACGGAACCTACAACAAATTGGTGAGTATGCAATCACTCGAATAAGGATGTATTTATCAAGTCCAAATATAAAACTCCCTGAAGACCCAGACACTATTGTCTGGAAATACTTGGATTTGTCAAAATTTTTGGATTTGTTGCTATCGCAAAAATTATTCATGTCGCGATCGGATAAATTTGAAGATCAATACGAAGGAACTTTTAGCGAACCTACATTTGAGGAGATTAAAAAGTTAGCTATTAACAATCCTGACTTCCTTGATTACTACAAAACACATCGCGAAAAAGTAGCTATTAG
>JAGNSF010000114.1:1466-4561 GCA_017988155.1 Flavobacterium sp.
GCATTTTGATTATTAAATAGATTAAATATCTCTGCTCCTATAGCTAATTCTTTAAAATTACCTAGCCAATTCTTCTTGTTAGAATTACTATAATTATCAATCAATACTTTAGAAAAACCAACATCCGCTCGGCGATAATCCCTCAATCTATTTTGGTATAAATACGGATCTGCATACGAAGGAGATCCTCCTGGAAGACCGGTATTGTACACTAGATTCAAATACACTTTCATACTCGGAATATTAGGCATATAATCTTGGAATAACAATCCAAACTTTAAAAATTGGTCCGTTGGTCGAGCAATAAAACCTTTATCGCTAGTATTTTCTTCTGTTTTTAAATACCCAAAACTAAACCACGATTCAGTTCCAGGAACAAATTCTCCATTCAAGCGAATATCCAATCCTTGCGCATAAGCTTTCGCCAAATTATTAGCTGCATACCGAATTCGGACATTATCAATTGTATAGGTATTAACATCCGACATGGATTTGTAATAGAGTTCCGAAACCAATTTAAACGGACGATTCCACATTTTGAAATTATAATCATTTCCCAGAACCAAATGTATCGATTGCTGCGCTTTTACATTCGGTTGCACTTCGCCAAGAGCATCACGCAATTCTCTATAAAAAGGAGGCTGATAGTACACCCCTCCTGATAATCGAAATATCATGTCCTTTTCCCAATTGGGTTGTATGGAAATTTGGGCGCGCGGACTCCAAACGAATTGTAATTTACCTAATTCGGTTGCACCTGAAACTTCCCAAAGATGAAAACGCAATCCTGCATTGTACCAAACCTTTGTTGTTCCTATTGTACTCTTAGAGTTCCATTGGGCAAAACCCGAAAACCTATTAATCGAAGTAAAATTAGTCGCACGCACATTTTGATATGGAACAAGTGGGCCAGCATAAACTGAATACGGCTCGTTTTTTTGAGGTAAAACAATAGGAGGCGGAATAGAAAACCCTGCCGAATCAATGACTTCCCACTCCACTACTCGATCGCGAATAGATTCCCGAGTATATTTTAACCCCCAATCCAGTTGGCTTTGCTTCCAATCGTGAAACCCTTTCAATTCAATATTGGCAATTAAAGCATCTAGATTATTTCGGGCGTGATTTAATTGCGAACCAATACCTCGAGTGTAAGCAACTTTTCCATAGGTTTCCGAAGCAACGTTGGCATCAACTTCCCCCAATCGATATTGGGCCAAAATATCAAAATACTCTTGTTCTGTTGTATGATACAGCGAACCAATAAATTTTAAACTAAAATCCTCGTTAGGTTTGAAAGTTGTTTTTAAAGCCCCAAAATAAGTAGTGTATTGGTCTTTTTCTTGTCCTTCATAATAGACTAAAAGTGCCATGGGTTGGTCTAAAGTTCCGAAATTAGTTTGGCGTGTCAACGGTTGGTATTGGTACTTATTTTTTGAAATGTTACCCAAAAAGCTCCATTGCCATTTAGGGGAAGCCTGATAATTAATATTCGTTTGAATATCCGCAAAAGTAGGTGTGTAATTCGTTTGGGTTTCTTGGCTTTTTACTAACAGACTATTGTTTCGGTAGCGCACCCCTGTAACGCCAGACCATTTTTTGTTTTTGGAAACCAAATCAAAAGCCATGCTTCCACCCAAAAAGCTTCCTTCAAAATTAGCTCCGAATGCAGTTGGTTCTCGATACGTAATATCTAAAACTGAAGACAATTTATCACCGTATTTTGCTTGAAATCCACCTGCAGAAAAATCAACATTTTGAACCAAATCAGTATTGGTAAAACTTAAGCCTTCTTGCTGCCCTGATCGAATTAAGAAAGGACGATAGACTTCAATTTCGTTTACATAGACCAAATTTTCATCATAATTCCCACCACGAACCGAGTATTGCGTACTCAATTCACTATTAGAATTGACTCCCGCTAAGGTTTTTAAAATATTCTCAACTCCGGGATTGGCACCTGGAATCTTACGTAATATTTCAGGTGTAATTGAGGTTATTCCTTGAATTCGCTTGGTGTTTTTAGCAGTAACAATCACTTCCCCCATTTGTTCTTGTCGGGTATTCATCACAGGGTTGAATTCCATACTTTCATTGGGTTTCAAGAACAATACAATTGAAACTGACTTTAGAGAAATATGCGTAAAAACAACCGTTGTTTTTTTGCTGGCAGGAATTGTTAGTTCGTAATATCCATTCGAATTAGATTGAGTACCTCCTGCACCATTTGTAATAGAAACATTAGCTACTGATTGCTTATTTTCGTCCAAAACAACTCCTCTCAACTTGGCATTTTGCGCCAAAGCTGAAAATCCTATTCCGAAAATAAGAAAATGAACAATAACTTTTTGTATACTTTTCAAACGATACTTTTATTTTTTTATACTCCGAGAAAATTGAGTTTCAAAGGTAGCAGAATTTCCCATTGCATCGGTTACAATTACTTTCAACTCATTAGTTCCATTCAGAAGAAATTCATCATTAAAATAATGGGAAATGGTATTGTTCTTATTATCGTATTCAAACAAAACCCATTTACCATTTAAATATCCATTGTACGTTTTTATTCCAGAACCTGAATCTGAGATTTGTAACTGAATTACATTTTGACTTACCCATTTTCCTTCAATTGGTTTTAAAATACTTATTTTTGGTGCTAGTGTGTCAGTAACTAATTTGTATTTCCCTAAAGTTTTAACCCTAGACGAAAAAATACTGTCTTTCCTGTAAGTTGAATTGTAAATTAATTTCTCTCCATCTATGCGAGCTATATATGTTTTATCTATTTTTTCATTTGATAGTTTGCTATTTGAAATTGAAACAATAAAATTAGTATGAGCTGGAACACTATCATCATGCAAGTATAAAATCGAATTTCTAACATCAAAATTCAGTGTAAAATCATCATAAAAAGTACCTGCAGGAAAAAACACAGAGGCATTATCTTTTTCAAAAATATTGTCTTTAGTTGATCTGATTAAATATTTTGAGGCAGTAGACTCTGTCGGAAGTATAACAGGAGTTGTATCATACTGAATCGGAATTGACACCAACGTTGTATTGCCAAAATAATCTCCAACTTCAATTCGGTATAA
>JAGNSF010000114.1:4661-6272 GCA_017988155.1 Flavobacterium sp.
CCCTTCTTTTTGTTGGGTTTTAAAATCAAATCCGGCATGAAAGTGATTGGGACGTAATTCTCCAAAATTGCCCGACAATTGCATTGGAATATCCAAAGGAGGACTAAAATAGTCTTTAGGATATTGCGTTTGTGCTACTAGTGAACAAGAAAACAGGAAACAAAAAATAAGGAACCGCATACAATTTCATTTTGGCTAAGATAAAAAAACAAACTAATAAATAAAATTCGAATTCTTACAAAACCATAACCCTTTGTACATTAATAAATTAGTGGTTTTTGAATAAAAAAACAAATAAAATATTGTATTAATAAAAAGGAATACTAACTTTGTAAGATTAAGTAATGAATTGAAATACTAATGAGTGTAATTGCGGAAATAATTGATACTCTTGAAAATAAGATTGAAAAACTTTTTACTAGGATGTCTAGTTTAGAGCAAATCAATCAAAATTTAAAGACCGAATTAACCAATACTACAACTATCATACAGAATCAGTCTCGTGAGATTGAAACTTTGAAAAAGGAGTATGAAGCTCTAAAAATAGCCAACTCATTGCTCGGCAGTGAAGAAAACAAAAGAGATACTAAGCTTAAAATAAATTCATTAATTCGCGAAATTGATTACTGCATAGCACAGCTATCAGATTAAAATTATGGACGAAAAGCTTAAAATAAAAATATCAATTGCAGATCGAGTTTACCCTCTAACGGTTGACCCATCACAAGAAGAAGGACTGCGAAGTGCTTCTAAAAAGATTGATACTATGATTAAGCAGTTTGAAGAAAATTATGCTGTTCGTGACAAACAAGATGTACTAGCCATGTGTGCTTTACAATTTGCTTCTCAAGTAGAACAAAAACAAATCGATAACGCAATTGATGGAGTAGAAACCATCGAAAGATTGAATAAAATCAATTCGATATTAGACCAATATCTCAATAAATAATACGTTCTTACATAGACTAAGATACTGCCTACATTAGTTCAATTTGGTAAACTCAACACTAACAATTTAGAATGAGCGAATCGTCACTACTATAGCATGCCCTATTTCGGTAAGGAAGCTTGAACAGTGAGTTAGCTCAAAACTTGTCTTTTCGAGTTTATACAAGCACCTAATGTAGGCTTTTTTTATATATCAATTTTAATTAACATGGACAACATAGTAACAATCATCATCGGAATAGTAGGAGTAATAGCTGGTTTTGCAATTGCAAAAATCATTGAAAAAAGCAACATTTCAAACCTAATAAAATCAGCTAAAAAAGAAGCCGCATCTATTATCAAAGACGCTAATTTTGAAGCAGAAAACATCAAGAAAGATAAAATTCTTCAAGCTAAAGAAAAGTTTATTGAGTTAAAATCAGAACATGAACAAGTAATTTTAGCTCGAGATAAAAAAGTAGCTGAAGTAGAAAAAAGAGTACGCGATAAAGAATCTCAAATCTCTAACGAATTGGCTAAAGCCAAAAAAGTAAATGACGATTACGAAGCTAAAACAGCTGAATATACTTCTAAACTTGAAATTCTAGAAAAGAAACAAAGTGAAGTTGAAAAAATGCACAAAAGCCAATTGCAACAACTGGAAGTAATCTCTGGCTTGTCTGC
>JAGNSF010000115.1 GCA_017988155.1 Flavobacterium sp.
AATTTGGCTTTGAAATAATACGTTCCAATGGAGCCATTTTTACATGTGCAGCAAGAGCGGGTAGTTCAGCTGCTATGATTTGGGGAACAAATTGTAAAAAATATTGGAAATCCATAATCAAAGTCTATTTTTGCGTAAGCAAATTGCTTATAAAAGTAGTTTAGAAAAAGCATTTGAACAAACTTTACAAATTCAAAACAACCACAAATGTATAGCAAAGAAGAAACACAACAATTAAAACGTGAATTTTGGATTGCATTCGCAGAAAAATACCCTCGTAAATGGCTTTTATACGATACCAAAATTAAAGACTTTGCTTTTAAATTTTATGTGGATAATAAAAAAGCACAAGTACTTATTGATATCGAAGCCCGAAACGATCAAAAAAGGATTGCCTATTTTGAAAAATTAGAAGCATTGAAAAAAATTCTAGACGAAGAGTTTGTATCTGATTTGGTTTTTGAAAAAAATTACTACTTAGAGAATGGCAAAACCATTAGCCGAATTTGGGTAGAAAAAAATGGTGTAAGTGTAAGTAATCGTAATTATTGGGAGGCTATTTTTGACTTTTTTAACGAAAAAATGACAGCACTAGAATTATTTTATGTCGAATACGATGAGTTCATTAAAGATATTGATTTGGAATAATTAATCTGCATTAAAGATATTGTATACTATAATTTGGTTGCCATAATTAATATATAATTGCTTTCGATTGTCTTGTTTTTTTCTAGTAATTATAGATAAATTACAATCCACACCATCATTGTCTTTACAAGCAAAACTATATACGATATCTGTTTCATTCTCAGATGACGGAAGGTATTCAACAATCTCAAACAATTGAATAATCTGAGAATAAATTACTATTCTATTTTTATTAGTATCCAAAGAGACCATCATTTTAGTCAATTCTAAATCTGACCAATTGCCCCATTTGCCATTAGTATTTTTTTCTAATACACTAAATCCTGAAGTGCTGAATTTGTACACTTGTCCATAGGACTGTTGGCATCCAAAACTTATTAAAAGAAAAAATAAATATCTAATTAGTGATTTCATTGGTTGGAATTAAAAAGTCCATTGTGCACTTTCTTTTTGTGCCAATTCGAATTCAGAAATAATCTCTTCAATAATTTCATGGACTGGTTGTATCTTGTGAATCAAACCTGCAATTTGACCAATCTCTAATTCTCCATCGTCCAAATTACCTTCAAACATACCTCTTTTTGCTCTAGCTCGACCTAGCAATTGGATTAAATCTTCTTTGGTAGCGCCTTGAGCATATAAATCTTGTATTTCTTGGAAAAATTTATTTTTAATCAAACGAACGGGGGCCAACTCTTTCAATGTTAATTGGGTTTCGCCTTCTTTTGTATTCACAACAGTGTTTTTAAAATTGTCATGAGCCGAAGATTCGACTGAAGCTACAAAACGGCTTCCCATTTGTACCCCGTCAGCACCTAAAACCATGGCAGCCAACATTCCTCTTCCGGTAGCGATTCCTCCCGCTGCAATTAGTGGGATTTTAATTTTTTCCTTCACCATTGGAATTAAAGTCAGTGTAGTAGTTTCTTCTCGTCCATTATGGCCACCAGCTTCAAAACCCTCAGCAACAACTGCATCTACGCCTGCTTCTTGAGCTTTTAAGGCAAAAACGGAACTGCTGACTACATGAACTACCGTTATGCCATTTTCCTTCAAATAAGAGGTCCAAGTTTTTGGATTTCCAGCCGAAGTAAAAACAATTTTCACGCCTTCTTCAACAATTATTTTAAGAATTTCTTCAACATTCGGATACAACATTGGAACATTAACTCCAAAAGGTTTGGAAGTCGCTTTTTTACATTTTTGAATGTGTTCTCTCAAAACTTCTGGATACATAGATCCAGCACCAATCAAGCCTAATCCACCTGCATTACTAACGGCAGAAGCTAATTTATAGCCACTATTCCAAATCATTCCTCCTTGAATAATGGGATATTTGATATTAAAAAGTGAAGTAATACGATTCATAGTTTTTATAATAAATTATGAAATAACACCCGAACCAATTAATTCATCATCTATATACCAAGCTACAAATTGACCTTCGGTAATAGCAGATTGTGGTTCTTCAAAGGCTACATACATTCCGGTTTCAAATTGGTATAAAGTTGCTTTTTGTAACGGTTGTCGGTAACGAATACGAGCCATTACTTCCATTGAATGACCATTGGCTAAAGCCAAATCGGTACGAACCCAATGCAATTCTGAATTAGCAATAAACAATGCTTTTCTAAATAATCCAGGATGTTGGCTTGTCAAACCGGTATAAATTGTATTGGTTTCGACATCAGTTGCAATGATAAATAAGGGATCGGTAGTGCCGCCTACATTTAGTCCTTTACGCTGACCAATGGTGAAATAGTGCGCACCTTGATGCTTGCCTACTACTTTACCCATTTCTGGTGTGTACTTGATTTTATTAGCATCAAAAGCCAAACTATCTTCTAACGAAAGTCCTTCTGGTTTAGTAATTTGATATATTGAATCATTCTTATCGATTTGAACAATCAATCCTGATTTAGGTTGTAATTTTTGTTGTAAAAACTCGGGCAAACGCACTTTTCCAATGAAACACAAACCTTGTGAATCTTTCTTTTCAGCGGTTATTAAATCCATTTCTGCCGCAATTTCACGAACTTCAGGTTTAGTTAAATTTCCAATAGGAAATAAGGCTTTCGCCAATTGTTCTTGCGACAACTGACATAAAAAATACGATTGGTCTTTGTTATTGTCCGCCCCAGCTTTCAATTGATAAATCGTTTTTCCACCTACCTCAATTTCACTCTTTTGACAATAATGTCCTGTAGCTACAAAATCGGCATCAAGACTTAAGGCAATTTTCATGAAAACATCAAACTTGATTTCGCGATTGCACAATACATCAGGATTTGGAGTACGTCCCTTTTCGTATTCGTTGAACATATAGTCCACGATTTTTTCTTTGTATTGTTCACTTAAATCTACAGTTTGAAAAGGAATTCCTAATTTTTCAGCTACTAAAAGAGCGTCATTACTATCTTCTAACCACGGACATTCATTAGAAATAGTAACCGAGTCATCATGCCAGTTTTTCATAAAAAGGCCAATCACTTCATACCCTTGTTGTTGCAACAGATAAGCCGCAACACTAGAATCAACACCTCCGGAAAGACCAACAACTACACGCTTCATTTCTAATTTATTAGGATTAAATGGGATGTAAAGTTACAAAACATTTACTTGAAATAATTTTATTTATGTACTGGTATTTTGCTTTTTTGAGACAAATCAGAACTGGATTTTTTAACTAATTTTCCGTTTTCCAAAACTTCCCAAGTACCTGTTTTTAATCCTTTAGTAAACATACCTTTTGAGACAATAATTCCGCTATCATTTCTAAAAATGGCTAATCCATCATACTCATTATTTTTAAAGAAAGATTCTTCTAAAACAATACCGTTCTCTGTGTATTTCTTATACAATCCTTGTTTTTGGTTATTCACAAAATTGATTTGTTCAGCTACTTTACCATTACTAAAAAAAACCGTTCGCAAACCATCTAATTTGCCATTTTTATAATTTTCAGTTGTCATAACCGAAGATGATGCGTAATGATAGTATTTCCACTCCCCTTCAAAAAGCTTATTAACTACTTTTCCTTCACTTACTTTATTTTTGTTTTGGTCATAAAAAATAGTGTATGCCGAATTGTCTTTGGAATTAAATTCACGTGTAGCAATAACATCTCCTTTTTGAGTGTCATCAAAAAATTGGAACAAACCTATTTCTTTTCCGTGCTCAAAAGTACCTTGGTAACGCGTTCTTTTTGACTCTTCGTAAACCCCTTTCCAAAGACCGTGTTTTAATCCTTTAGTGTCTAGTTTATTAGTTACTATTTGTGCGTTTAAAAAGCCAAACAGCATACTAAATAAAAACAATGTTAAATTTCTCATAGTATATTTATTTTATCTAACGTATCGTTTTAGAAAAAATTATTGTTGCAAAAAAAATCTCGAAATGCATCGAGATTTTTTTAAACTTATTTTTTATTTTTTTGTGCTTTTTGAGCCTCAGCTTGTTGCATCGCCTCTTGTAATTTTTGTTGGAACTTACTTGGCTTTTTAGGCTCTTTCAATTTATTCTCCTGAATTTGAGCATGAATTTTATCACTATCGATAAAATACTTTTTAATCACAATCATAATTCCAATAGTAATCAGGTTAGAAATAAAGTTATACAAACTCAATCCAGCTCCATAACTATTAAAGAAAAATAACATCATTAATGGCGAAACATAAATCATGATTTTCATCATTTGTGCCATATCCGGCATTCCTTCTTGTTGAGGCGCCGCCATTTGTTGATCTCCAGATGTCATTTTCATATAAAAGAAAATGGCAATTGCAGCTAATACAGGAAACAAACTGATATGATCACCGTACAACGGAATATGAAATGGTAATTTAACTACCTCATCAAAAGAAGATAAATCATCTGCCCAAAGGAAACTTTTTTGTCTTAATTCAAATGCTGATGGAAAAAACTGGAATGACGCATACATGAACGGCAACTGAATCAAAGCTGGAATACAACCCGCCATTGGATTAACTCCCGCTTTGTTGTATAACTTCATAGTTTCTTGTTGTTTCTTCATTGGGTCTTTTTTGAATTTCTCACCCAATTCAGCAATCTCAGGACGCAATACTTTCATTTTTGCTTGAGACAAAAACGATTTAAAAGTAATTGGCGACATAGCAATTTTAATCAAAATTGTAAATACAATAATGGCTATTCCATACGCAATGTAAGAACTTAAGAATCCAAATAACGGAATAAAAATAAATTTATTAATCCATCCGAAAATTCCCCAACCTAGTGAAATAATTTTCTCTAAATTCTTGTCATACTTATGTAATGTTTTGTAATCTGTTGGTCCTAAATACCAATTCATTTTATAATCCAATTCTCCATTAGTGAAAGCCAATGGAAGATCAGCTGTAAATTGTTTAGTATATACCGTATCGATTGCTTCGTCGTTTACTAAGTTATTAGATACCAATTTTGAAGTAGCAAATGGCTTATCAGTTAATAAGATTGTAGAAAAGAAGTGTTGCTTGAATGCAACAAAAGTAGTATTTTCTGCATTTTCTTCTTTGTTTTCTCCTTGGCCAACATAATCAATTTTACCCTCTTTATGCTCAAAATATACTTCTGTATATCTATTTTCATATGAAATACTTTTTTCATTTCTGAAAGTTTTCATAGTCCACTGTAGGTCTAATGGTTTTGCAGTGTTTAATACTTTATTTAAACCTTGAGAACGAACATCAAAACCAATCATATAATCGTTTGGTTTCAAAATGTATTTGTATTCCAAAAATTCATCAGCTCCAGCTTTCAATTTCATAGATAAGATTTGATCTTCACCTACTTTAGATAAACTAGGTTCAAAATACAAGTCTTTAGTATTCAAAGATCTGTTGTCAGCTGTTTGCAAAGTAATGTTCAAATTAGTATTGTTGTCTTTAATCAATTCCACTAATTTTCCAGAACCCTTTTTAAATTTCTCGTGTTGTTTTAAAACGGCTTCCACAATAAAACCACCTTTGTTAGCAATTTTCAATTGTACAACTTCATTTTCAATAGTTGTAAAATCAGCTTTTGCAGAAGGCAATGTTGCTGAATATGCAAAGTTCCCTAAGTTTTTTTGCAATTGAACCAATTGAGTTGAATCGCCAGTAGTAACAACAGCCACAGCAGCTTTCTCAATTGATTTTTGTTCCAACTCTTTAGCTTTAGCTGCTTTGGCAACCAATTCTTTTTGTGCTTTTTCAGCGGCAATCACTTTAGGATCAGGTTGATTTTGATACATAATCCAAATCAAGATTCCGAAAATCAATACAAAACCAACGATCGAATTAATGTCTAATTTTTTTTGTTCCATTTTACTTTAAAATAGTTATTGTTTTTAGAAACGGTTCCGTTCTATTATTTTTTCTTTGCATTTACTGCCGCAGCCACAAAATTCACAAAAATAGGATGTGGATTAGCTACTGTACTTTTGTATTCTGGGTGGTATTGAACTCCAATAAAAAATGGATGATCTTCAATTTCTACAATTTCAACCAAACCGGTTTGAGGATTAGTTCCTGAAGCCTTTAATCCCGCTTTCTCCAATTGGCTTAAATAAGCACTATTGAATTC
>JAGNSF010000116.1 GCA_017988155.1 Flavobacterium sp.
CGATGAATTTCATCGATAAACAAAATAGGATTTTTTGAAGTGAAAAGTCCGCCACTTTGTTTCGCTTTTTCAATAACGTCCCGAATATCTTTCACTCCAGAATTAATTGCGCTTAGAGTGTAAAAAGGGCGTTTGGATTCTTGCGAAATAATTTGAGCCAAAGTAGTTTTACCAGTACCAGGAGGTCCCCATAGAATTAAAGAGGGAATGATTCCTTTGGCAATTTGTTGCGTTAGCGAACCATTTGGTCCAACAAGGTGTAGTTGACTAATATAGTCTTCTAGTTGTTGTGGTCGTATGCGTTCTGCTAAAGGAGCTACCATTGGATTAATGGGTTATTTGTTTATTTGGTTATGAGTTTATTTGTTTATTAGGTTTTTTGTTTAACCGGATTACAAATTTATTTTTTTGTAATAAGGGGTTGATATATCTAACTTCTTTGTCTTACTGCTTCGTAAAGAAAGGCACCACAAGCAACAGACACATTTAGAGAACCAATTGTTCCAAACATAGGTAGTTTAGCTTTCTCATCTACAATTTTTAACACTGATGGATTGATTCCTCTATCTTCAGATCCCATGATGATGGCTACTGCTTCGTTTAATGCGATATCGTAAATGTTTTGTTCTGTTTTCTCTGTTGCAGCTACTGTTTTGATACCAGATCCTTGAAGGTAAAAGATGGCATCTTTAATGTGTTCTACTTTACAAATAGGCACATTGAAAACAGCTCCAGCAGAAGTTTTTACGGTATCTCCATTTACAGGAGCGGAACCTGCTTTTTGTACAATTATTCCATTGACACCAGTGCATTCGGCCGTTCTGATAATCGCACCAAAATTACGTGCATCAGATATTTGGTCTAATATCAAGAATAAAGGTTGTTTACCAGATTCCATGGTAGATTCAACTAAATGCTCCAATTCCATGAAACCAATAGGAGAGATGCTTGCTACAGCTCCCTGGTGATTGTTAGGAGTTAATCGATTTAGTTTTTCTACTGGCACGTAGGAAAAATTAATATTGGCACGTTTCATTACCTTCATTAAATCCTTCATCAGTTCGCCTGCAATTTCTTTTTGAATAAAGACTTTGTCAACTGCAGTTCCTGCTTGTATGGCCTCAATAATGGCGCGTATTCCGAATATTATGTTTTCTTTTTCCATGGCGCAAAGATACAAAAAAAAACCACCAGCCAAAGGCTGATGGTTTCTTATCAATTATTTGAGAAAAATTAGAATTTATCCCAGAAAATTTTAGTAGACAATGCATTACCACCAATAGCCGTAATTGCAGCTGTTACATTTGTGTTATTCAAAGTTTGCTCTTTAGCAGGGTAAGAAAAACGAACAGGTACAGAAGTTATCCCATTGTATGCTCCAGCTGGAGCAGCTAGTGCAGGAAAATCTAATCTTCTATAAGAAGTCCAAGCTTCAAATCCTCTGTTATAAAGAGCTAACCAAGCTTGCTCACCAATTTTTTGTTTGTAATTACCTGTCGCAGTTGTATATGCTACATCAGTTCTTGCTAAATAAGTAGCGATATCTACAGAAGCAACACCCCAATTTTCCATAGATGCTGTAATTCCAGCATTATAGTGTGATTCAGCAGTACCACCTACAGCAACTCCTTTCGCAGCAGCTTCAGCTAACAAGAATTCCACTTCAGTATAATCAAAGATTGTTCCTGGGTATGCGGCAGCTGTTAAGGTTGGATTAATTTTTGAGTAGTTTGAATAAGTGTTACCAGCTCCATATATACCTCCACTAAAAGTAGTAGCACCTGTATTTAAGCTAAAATATTTAGGACTTCTAGGGTCTGATAAACTATTCATTTTGTCTACTAATGTATTAGCAGGAACAAAATCATTTCTACCTGAAGCTACTAAGTCAACATACAATGGATTAGCGTTAGGTTGAGCTCCTAAATAAGCTAATTTTATGTTATCAGTATTAGATGCAATTGTTCCAGCAGTAACTGCAGCAACAATTTCTGTAGCAGCATAAGTTGGCTCAGCATCATAGATATTTACTGCTAAACGTAAGCGTAAAGAATTAGCAAATTTTTTCCATTTCGCAGCAGAACCAGCATTCACTAAATCAGCAGCTCCAAAGCTTCCTGCAGATGTTGATAATGCAGCAGCATCAGCAGTCAATCTTGAGATTAAATCTTTATAGATTGTTTTTGCATCATCGTATTTTGGAAGTGGGTGTTCCTCAATGTTATTTGACTCACTGTAAGGGATATTTCCAAAAGTATCCACTAAAATACTATAAGCATACGCCATGTGAATGTCGACGATAGCTTTTTTGTTGTTTAAAATAGCTGTCTCAGCGGCAGTACCAGGAGTTTCAGCATCTAACAATTTTTTAGCCTGTTTTAAGTCAGTTATCACATCACGGTACAAAACAGTCCAATGAGTATCAGGAATTGAACGTGTTGTAATGTTATATTGACTTTCATCTGGATAGGTAGTTTCTGTCCAATGTTGAGCAAATAAACGGAATACGTTGTAATTAACACTGGTACTTTGCATTTGGTTTACTAGTGCTTTTTGTGCAGAGGTAAATAAATACTCCGACTTAGCTGTCGTAGGGTTTTTGGTGTCTGCATTTAACCCTGTAATATCATCAGTACAAGAAACTGATAGTGCGATAAACGCGATTAATAATACTATCTTTTTCATAATTTAGAATTTAAATGTTAGGTTACAACCGATATTTCGGGTAGTTGGTAATGAACCTGTAGAATATCCAGATGCCAAGTTACCTGCACTTAAACCAGATTCTGGATCTGCTTCAGGTAAGTTTTTGTGGATTATCCATAAGTTTGAACCTACAATGCTGAATTTCATATCAGTAAGTCTCAATTTTGAAACTAATGAAGATGGGAATGAGTAAGTAATATTTACTTCTCGTAATTTAATGTAGGATGCATCGTAAACAAATGCTTTGTTTGGTGCTCTTCTGTAACCATATACGTTACCGTATTGTTCTGGAGCTGAAGTTCTTATTGTGTTTGTAGCTCCATTTGCCTGAACACCTGGTAAGATAATACCACCGCCATCTGCAATAGTGTTTCGTACAGGATTACCCAATTCATTGTTTCCAGCAGTTGATACTGATAAACCTAAAGCTTGTCCGTAAGATTGGTCAAGTGAGAACATGTCTCCACCTTTTTGCATATCAATTAAAAATCCTAATGATAGGTTTTTGTAAGTAAACTTGTTACGTACACCTCCAGTCCAATCTGGAGTAATGTTACCAATAACGTTGTTTGTTGAGGTGTTGATTACATATCGACCTAAAGTACTTATTACTTTTTCTCCATTTAAATATGTAAAGTCAGTTCCTTTAATAGCGCCATAAGGTTGCCCTATTTGTGCATTGATGGTTACACCACCTTGGAAACTTCCTAATTGTAAGTTTTCAATACCTTCATTTAAACTTACTACTTGGTTTTGGTTTTTAGCCCAGTTCACAAAGATGTCCCAAGAGAAATTTTCGGATTTTACTGGAGTTAAATTTATTTGAACCTCAAGTCCTTTGTTTTCAATAGAACCAGCATTAACATATTTAGATGAATAGCCTGTTGCAGTAGAATAAGATACAGGGAAGATTTGATCAGAACTTAATGTTTTGTATGCTGCCACATCAAATCCTACTCTTCTGTTGAAAAATTGAATTTCTAAACCTAACTCTTGAGTATTGGATTTTACTGGACGTAAGGTAGAATTATTTTTAGTAGACGGTACAGAATAGATTTGACTAGTTCCAAATGGATCTGATTTGTCAAAAGAGTCAACTAAAGCTTGAGACGGACTACCTAGTGGGCTCTCAGCGTAACTTGCTCTCAATTTACCAAATGACAACCAAGGTTGGTCAATTGTTTTAGTGAAAACATAACTACCAGAAGCAGAATAGGTAGGCATTGTATTATTACCAGCAGGTAACATAGAGAATGCATCACGTCTGAATGTTCCGTCTAAGAATAAGAAATCTTTGTATCCAAAAGAAGTAGATGCGTAATATGAGTTAACACCTGTATTTACTTCACCTTCTGAAGGGAATGGATTTCCTGCTACTGAATTAGATAAACTATAAACACCAGGTACAATTAAACCTCCTTGAGTAGAAGCTAAGATTGAAGTTGTTCTTATTCTGTTGATAGTACCTCCTGCGATTCCGCTGAATGAGAAATTGTCATTGATATTTTTCTTGAATGTCAAGAAGAAATCATAATTTTGTTCAGAAAAGTTGCGGTTGTATCTTTGGTAACCAGATGTTTCTGACAATCTATTAATACCAAAAGACTGCGCTTTTGAACCAACAGCTCTTCTTTCTTCACGAAGTTCAGAATAAGTATCAGTAGATACACGTCCTGTCGCAGTTACCCAATCAGTTATTTTGTAGTCTAATTTTACATAACCATTAAAACGATTTCTTTCATCGTTTTGGTAGTTGTTATATCTTTGGAAATAAGGATTGTCCCAAAATGCAGGTCCTAGGTTTCCGGCAGACGGATCAGTCATGTTCCAAGATATATTTTTACCTCCAGATTTTGTATAAGCCTCTTCTAATTCTTTAATATCAACGTTAGTTTGCCACCATTGACGGAATAGACCTACTAAGTTGTCACTATAACCTGTTGAGTTTCTACCTACTGTAGTTTGAGCGTTGTAATTAACAAAAGAAGATAAAGATAATTTATCTGTAATTTGGTGGTTGAATTTCAAACTAACACTATTTTTCTTCAATTCAGAATTAGGCATTAAACCAGTTTGTTTGAAGTTGTTGTAGTTTAAAACAAAATTTGTTTTGTCATTTCCATCTTCTAAAGAGATTGAGTTACTCAATGAAAGTGGAGTTTCAAAAAATGATAATGGAGTGTTTTTAGCTGCTACCCAAGGAGTTGCTTTACCATAGTTATCGGTATATGGAGTAAATGCATTCCATTGGTAAACCATTGTGCTTGGATTAAAAGCTGCTCCCCAAGAACCATCTTCATAAGTAGGAACTACATTATCCAAAACACCATCACCGTTAACATCGGCTCTATCAAAAGGTCCTGTTCCAGATGGTCCGTAATACGGTCCGTAACCAGCACCATATTTGTCTTGGTAGTTTACAAATGTTGATTTATCAATAGAACTTACAGTTACTTCAGAAGAAACAGTAACTCCTAAGCCTTTTTTAGTTCTTCCTTTTTTAGTTGTAATCATAACAACACCATTACCTGCTTGGTAACCATATAATGCTGATGCAGCAGCACCTTTTAATATGTTAACATTTTCTATATCATCAGGATTGATGTCCATCGCGCTGTTACCATAGTCATAGGTAGTTCCTGAAGCTGTAGTTTGACCACCTGTGCTAGAGTTAACTGTTGAGTTGTTCAAAGGAACACCATCAATAACTACAAGCATTTGGTTACTACCGGTAAGGTTTTTAATACCACGAGAAACAATGTTAGTAGAACCACCAAAGTTGTTGTTTCTTCTAATTTGTACCCCAGCAGCTTTACCTGAAAGTTCGTTAAAAAAGTTACCACTTCCAGCACCTGCAGTTAAATCGGCAGCTTTAATTTCTTGAGTAGCGTATCCAAGAGATTTTTTTTCTCTCTTTACTCCAAGAGCTGTTGTTACAACCGCACCTTCTAACTCGATAGCTGCACTAACTAGTTTTAAGTTGATGGTAGTTGAGCTAGCTTTAATTTCTTGAGAATTCATCCCAATATAGCTAAACACTAAGGTTTGACTCGGTGATACTTTAATAGTATATTTTCCGTCAAAATCTGTTTGCGTTCCGGTCTTAGTTCCTTTAACTAATACACTTACCCCTGGAAGAGGTATTCCTGCATTGTCAGAAACAGTTCCTGAAACGACTCTTTCTTGCGCAAAAGTGATCTGCGTCATTAGCGCTAATAACAGCACTAAGAATCCATTTAATTTTAGTTTCATTTTTAATTATTTTGAATTAGTGAAGCAAAACTCATAATAATTTGTTAACATTCCTAATTTTTATTAAATATTTTTATGCTTGCATATAAAATTTAACATTTTAACACCAAGTATTAATAATGTTTTATTTTTATGTTTTTTCTGATTTTAATCAGTTTTAATATGTTAAAATGCTCTGATTTTGTTGTGTTATCAACGTGTTTCTTATTTTTTGTTTAATGTATTTTTTTTAAGTTATTCCTAACA
>JAGNSF010000117.1 GCA_017988155.1 Flavobacterium sp.
ATCCTAAAAAAGCGTTTAAAGTCAAATTAAAAGATGCCGACAAGGATTTTATCTTCAATGAAACGGAAGCCGATTTAAACAAATTTGACAAAATCATTGACGAGTTAGAGCCGGGTAGTTTACGTCTACCAGTTTTGATTAAAAAATACATCAAGCAAAATGCGCGTGTCGTTGCTTTTAACGTAGATCCATTGTTCAACAATGCTGTTGATGGATTAATGTACATTCGTGTAGAAGATATTCCAGACAGCACCATGAAACCAGTAATGGAAGAATTTCAAGCTGAACTAGAACGAAAGTTAAGTGAAAAAGGAGAGTAAATAAAAAATCCCGAATTCTTAATTCGGGATTTTGTTTTTTATTAAAACCAAGTTTTTTTACCTACTTGATACGTTTGATAAAAATCTTCATCTGATTTAGTTAAATAGATTATTCCTTCTATCAAACCAAATATAGAAGTAAGCACGCCACAACTACAAATACTTAATAATAGCCAAAGTATTCCTGTTCCTGTATATCCTAAGTAGAATTTACGCACTCCTAGCGGACCTAATAAAATGGCAAAAATACCACACGCTACTTTTTTATTGTTTTGAAATTGAGGTGTTGGAGTATTCCAAGCTTCTTGTTTTACAGTTTCCATACACTAGTGTTTAATTATGAATAAAGGGCTTTTATTTTATCGACAATCACTTGCGCCAATCGTTCATGACTTTCAAAGGTCCAACCTGCGATGTGAGGAGTCAAAATAACATTTTTGGCGTTGAGCAAATACTGAAAAGCTTCGGGTGTAGTTGCGTCTTGGAACAAAGTTTCAAAAGATAATTTTTCATATTCCAACACATCCAATCCTGCGCCTAACACTTTCCCTGATTGTAAAGCAACAACCAAATCAGTCGTAACAATATTTTTTCCGCGCGACGTATTGATGATCCAAAGTGGTTTTGCAAATCCATTAATGAATGCTGCATCGACCATTTTATCGGTTTCGGGTGTCCAAGGAAGGTGCAAACTCAAGACGTCTACTTTTTCTTGAAATTCGGCAAAATTGACTTGTCTGGCATTTTCATCACCTACATTTTCCTGAATATCATAACACAAAACGTCCACATCAAACCCACGTAATTTTTTGGCGAAAGCCTTGCCCATATTTCCGTAACCAACAATTCCAACCGTTTTACCGTCTAATTCGTGTCCGCGATTGCTTTCACGGTTCCAATGTCCCGCACGAATTTCCGCATCAGCTTGATTGAGATTATTAAACAGTGACAAAATCATACCCAAACTGTGTTCGGCAACCGCATTCCGATTTCCTTCGGGAGCAGCAATTAGTGCAATATTTTTGGATTGGGCGTACTCACAATCAATACTTTCTAATCCAGCGCCTACTCGAGCTATGAATTGCAAATTAGTGGCTTTGTCTAAAAAAGTTTGGTCAATTTTAAATCGGCTGCGAATAACAATCCCTTGGTAATCTTGGATTTTTGCTTCAATTTCCGCTTTGGAAGACGTAAAATCTTCGTGGTTCACGAAACCCGCTTGTTCCAATTGGTTCCAAAGCAAAGGATGATTACTGTCGATATGAAGAATGTGTACTGCCATTACTAATTTCTGTTTACTAGTAACAAATTAACAAAAAAATTAAGTGAAAATGCGTAAATTGCAGTCTTAATTCCTATCCATGTACATGAAAACTACCCGCCTATTTAAAGACTTTTTTGAAAGCGAAAAAGCAGGCGGTTTACTATTGCTTTTGGTTACGCTACTTTCTTTGGCTCTAGCCAATTCTCCAATACAATCCAGCTATATCAATTTTTGGGAAACACAAATAGGACATCATTCCATCACGCATTGGATTAATGATGGATTGATGACGATTTTCTTCTTACTCATTGGATTGGAATTAGAACGCGAAATCTACGGCGGCGAATTGTCCAATATCAAGAACGCAGCTTTACCTATTTTTGGTGCGCTAGGTGGTATGCTAATTCCAGCGGGAATCTTTTTAGCATTCAATTTTGGTACGCTAACACAAAACGGTGCCGGAATTCCAATGGCTACCGACATCGCTTTTGCCATTGGGATCTTATCTCTTTTGGGCAATCGAGTGCCAACTTCCTTAAAAATATTCTTGACCGCTTTGGCAGTCATTGACGACTTAGGCGCTATTCTTGTGATTGCTCTTTTTTATACAGAAACAATCTCTTTTCTGTATTTAGGTATGGCCTTTGGTATCATGGGAATACTATTTATACTCAATAGAAAAAATGTACACAGCCTTATTCCGTATTTGATTGGCGGGGCTGTAATGTGGTATTGCATGCTGAATTCAGGCGTTCATGCTACGATAACGGGAGTACTTTTAGCTTTTGTCATTCCGTATGGGAATGGCGGAAAAAAAACCTCTTCTTACCGATTACAACACTTTTTGCACCGCCCAGTAGCCTTTTTTATTCTGCCTTTGTTTGCTATCGCCAATACCTGTATTGCTATTGATTCCAACTGGCAAGAAGGACTTACCCATTCCAATTCTTACGGGATTATGGCGGGATTGATTATAGGAAAACCCATTGGAATCACACTTTTTGCTTTAGTCTGCGTGAAACTTGGTATTGGATCACTTCCCAAAGATTTAAAATGGAAACACATCCTCGGAGCCGGAATGTTAGGCGGAATTGGTTTTACCATGTCCATTTTTATTACGCTTTTGGCCTTCAAAAACGATGGCGTAGAAGTAATTACTTATTCTAAAATAGCCATCTTGGTGGCATCGTTTGTCTCAGGAACTTTAGGTTTCTTATGGTTGAAAATGAGTTTGAAGAAATAATTTTTTAAACCCCCGTTTTCAAATTAGCACAATTTCACATTAAAATAATTGCTACATTTGAAAAAGCCCCTGTAACTGCAATAGACCCCAAGTCGCATTCCTTTTACAGATTTTTATAATGAATTTACTCTTACACAACCGAGCTGGTAGGTCTCTGTTTTGTAAGCGTCATTTTTGTATTTCAAAATGAACATTAAAAATTTGTTTCTTATTTAGGAAACTTTTACCTTTGACAAGAATAGTATGGAACCCAAATTTAAAGTAGAATTTTTAGACGAAGCTGTCGAATTCATGGAAAGTCTTGATGAAAAAACAAGAGCAAAAATTTATTACAACATAAAATTGTCACAGTATAAAAATGACACTGAATTACTTAAAAAATTAACCGATACCATTTGGGAATTCAGAACTTTATATAATAAAACATATTATAGATTTTTTGCTTTTTGGGATAAAACCAATAAACACGAAACCTTGGTTATTGCCACTCATGGAATTGAAAAGAAAACTGGAAAAACTCCTAAAAACGAAATTTTAAAAGCCGAAAATTTAAGAACTATTTATTTTGAATTATAAAAGCAAAAAAATGGAAAACAGAAAATTGAAAACAACAAGTTTAGAAGTTTTAATTGACAAACATATTGGAAAAATTGGCACAAAAAAGCGAGACGAATTTGAAAATGAATTGCGCCTTGACTTAGTGGGCCAAGCCATTAAACAAGCAAGGCAAGAACGCAACTTAACTCAAGAACAGCTTGGAGAATTAGTAGGTGTAAAAAAAGCGCAGATTTCAAAAATTGAGAACAGCACTACAGATGCGCGATTTGAAACCATCCTAAAAGTTTTCAAAGCATTAAACGCTAAAGTGAGTTTTAATGTCGAATTATTGAATGAGCATTTGATAATTGAATAGAAATGTTTATTTAGCACTGTAACCGCACTTGTCATATATAACTATAGAAGATATCATAAACCTATTGAACTTGATGAAAATGAAAAATTTACTTTTTGGTTTGTGTTTAATCCTGACAACTGCTTTTCGGTTAAGCGCACAAGAAACCACAACAAATATTGGTTTAGACACTTTAAGTACAGATAGAAATAAAATAATTAGACTTTGGAGCAATTATTTAAAATCAAATCCTGAAGAAATAAACAACAATCCCTATTGGAGTGAAAAAGACAAACAACAATACAAAAGCTACGATTTGCTTAGAAGCGAAGGTTTTTTAAGTCCCTCCCTATATTCTTTCGAACTGAACAATAAAATTTTATCTATAGGTAAACATGGTGAGGATTATGTGGTAAAATCTGCTTTTTATGATCCCGAAACTTTTGATATTTATGCCATAACCAATGTAGTTGCTACTAAAATAAACAATACTTTTTATCTTACCAATTACCAACCAAAACTGATTAATGATTGGCAAACCAAAACAGTTGGAAACATTAAGTACCATTTTTTTTTGGGTTATCTTTTCAATGAAAACAAAGCAAAAGAAGCAAATGATTTTCTGTTGAAAATTTGTACTGTTTTTGGATTAAAACCGAAAAAAATCGAATATTTTATAAGTAGAGATTGCGAAGATATTTTTAGAATTAAAGGTTTTGATTATGTTTTATCAATGGGCAATTCAAAGGAATGTGGTTTCTTCGATAGCTTTAACAATATAATATATGCTACTGCTTTAGCAGGAGAAAACCACCAACACGAAATAACCCATTTCATCAATAATTATTTCCCAAATGCAAATGAATTATTATTAACTGGTTTGTCAGCTTATTGGGGAGGAGAAAATGCACATAAAGGAAAACCGTTAATTTGGAGCATAAAAAGAGTAAATGATTATTTAAAAATCCACCCAGAAATTGATTTAAATAAGCCTAATGATTTTTGGAAATTAGACGAAGAAACTAACCCTCAATATGTAATTGGCGCTCTAATTTGCGACATTGCCATTGAAAAAGGCGGAATTGATTTATTGAAACAGTTTTTAAACAAAAGTAAAAGCGAAGAAGAATTTCTTCAATTTATAACGAAAGATTTAAAAATAAAAAAAGGAGATTTGAACAACTATTTAAGAAAGAAAATAGAGAAAATAAGTGTCGAAAATAAGTTCAAAAACACCGTGTTATAACCGTGAAGCCGATGCACGATTTGAAACCATCTTAAAAGTTTTCAAAACATTAAACGCTTAAGTGAGTTTTAATGTCGAATTATTGAATGAGCATTTGAAAATTGAATAAATCCCCCATTCTCAAATTTTCAAATTAGCACATTTTCACATTAAAAAAATTGCTACATTTGAAAAAGCCCCTGTAACTGCAAAGACCCCAAGTCATTTCATTTACAGCTATTTGTTTTAAAAAAGTTCCCAAATTGGGAAATTATTAATACCTTTGTAAAAATAGTGAGAGTAATAGCCAAAAAAATATTGAGAGACTTTTGGGAAGTCCATGCAGATTGCGAACAACAACTAAAATCTTGGTTTAGGGAAACTAGCAAAGCAGAATGGACAAATCCTAACCAGATAAAAAGCGAATATCCAAGTGCTAGCATTTTAAACGACAATCGTGTAGTCTTCAATATCAAAGGAAATAAATACCGACTAATTGTTAAAATCAACTTTGAATACGAAATGGTTTGGATTCGATTTATTGGAACACACAAAGAATATGATGCTATTAATGCTACTACGATTTAAATAAGAAGTATGGAAATCAAACTTATTAAAACAGAAAACGATTACAACCAGGCTTTAGAGCGATTGGAAGTAGTATTTGACGCCAAAAAAGGAACTCCTGAAGGCGACGAATTGGAGCTTTTAAGCATTCTAATTGAACAATATGAAAACACTCATTTTCCAATTGATTTGCCAGACCCTATTGAGGCTATAAAATTCAGAATGGAACAAATGGGCTACAATCAAAATGATCTAGCTAAAATTATTGGTCTTAAAAGCCGCGCTAGTGAAATTTTAAGTAAAAAAAGAAAATTGTCTTTAGAGATGATTCGACAATTACACACCAGCTTGCACATTCCCACTGATGTGCTGATTCAAAACTACTAACCCCCCATTTTCAAATTTTCAAATTAGCATATTTTCACATTAAAAAAATTGCTACATTTGAAAAGCCCTAAAACTGCATTGGATTCCAAATCAAACTCCTTTACAGATTTTATTTTAATTGTAAACGACTCAAATCGTTTGTAAACGCTTGTATGGGCTACTTGCGCCTATAAACGAGTTGGCAAACATATAATCA
>JAGNSF010000007.1 GCA_017988155.1 Flavobacterium sp.
CTGCTGAATTCAAACGATTGCAATTGGAAACGCGCCAAATGCTAGAAGAATTTCAAGGCTATAATTCCAATATTGTATTTGAATTCATCGATCCTTTGGAAGACGAAGCAACCAGCATGGACAATATCAAAGAATTGTACCGTAAAGGGCTTACGCCTATCAACATTTCAGTGGATGACAAAGGAAAGCAGTCGCAAGCAATGGTTTTTCCTTGGGCAATTGCAGTTTATGACAACAAAGAAGTCAACATTCCTTTATTGAAAAATATTATGGGCGCATCGACTACCGATAAAGTAATCGGTTCTGTGCAACATTTGGAATATTCTATTGCCGATGCGCTGAATAAAATTACCCAACATAAACAGAAGAAAATCGCCATTATCAAAGGAAACGGCGAATTGCACGAAGCCTATATTGCTAAGTTTTTATTGCAAACCAAAGAGAGTTACCATATTGGACCATTTACTTTGGATTCGGTAACCAAACAACCTATCAATACGCTTGAGGTATTAAAAAAATACGATTTAGCCATTATTGCTAAACCGACGGAGGCTTTTTCTGAAAGCGAAAAACAAGTACTAGACCAATACATTGTCAATGGAGGTAAAACGATTTGGTTAATGGAACAAGTAGTGGCAGAAATGGATAGTTTGTATAGTCCGACAGGAAGTGCAATGGCGTTTTCAAGAGACTTAAATCTGAATGATTTTTTCTTTAAATATGGCGTTCGAATTTATCCTGATTTAGTCAAAGACGAACAAGGAAGTCCTATAAAATTAGCTACTGGCGAACAAGGAAGCGCCACTCAGTTTCAAGAATTCAATTGGAAATTTGCACCTCAAGTATATCCTCAAAGCAAGCATCCCATTGTGAAAAATTTGGGCGGAATCAAATTTGATTTTGCTAATGCCATTGACACCTTAAAAAATGGTATTAAGAAAACGGTTTTATTACAATCTTCACTTTATTCGAAACGAATTGGTACACCAACCGAAATCAACTTGAATAGCGTTAACGAGGAAACTACGCCTTCGGATTATTTGAATAAAGGCAATATTCCTCTAGCCGTTTTATTAGAAGGAAATTTTCATTCGATGTTCGAAAACAGAGTGTTGGCTTTTGACCAAACTAATTTTCAAGCTAGTGGAAAAAGCGGTAAAATGATTGTCATTTCAGATGGAGATGTGATAAAAAACCAATTGGATAAAAATTTACTTCCTGTCGAATTGGGCTACGATCAACGCTCAGGAAATTTATACGACAACAAAGATTTTCTAATGAATTGTGTCAATTATTTATTGGATGATACTGGACTTATTAACATTCGTTCTAAGGATTTAGATTTGCCTTTATTAGACAAAGAAAAGGTCTATGAAAACTACACCTACATACAATTCCTAACTATCGGACTGCCAATAGTAATTTTAGCAGCTTTTGGCTTTCTATTTACTTTCCTCAGAAAAAGAAAATACAGTAGGTAGATGTTAATAAAAAATTTTCCATACTAAACTAGTTTACGATATATTTGTAAAAAAGTATATCCCAAAAAATATAAAATATAACAGATGAAATTTATAGTATCGAGTTCGTACTTATTGAAACAATTACAAGTTTTAGGGAGCGTTATCAATAGTAACAATACCTTACCTATTTTAGATAATTTCCTATTTGAATTGAACAACAATCTTTTGACTGTTTCAGCTTCTGATTTAGAGACTACTATGTCGGCTACTTTAGATATTGATTCTACCAGTCAAGGAAGTGTTGCTGTTCCTGCTAAATTGCTTTTGGAAATCCTAAAAACTTTTCCTGAACAACCCTTAACTTTCACAGTTGAAGAAAACAGTACTATCGAAATCAGTTCTAATTCTGGAAAATATGCATTGGCGTATGCTCCAGGCGAAGAATTCCCTAAATCAGTTAACTTAGACGAACCTTCAGTTACTTTAGTTCCTGCTGATGTTTTAGCAACTGCGATTAGCAAAACTATTTTTGCTGCTGGAAACGATGATTTACGTCCAGTTATGTCAGGAGTGTTTTTCCAATTCTCTCCTCAAGGTTTGACTTTTGTAGCAACAGACGCTCACAAATTAGTAAAATATGCACGAACGGATGTTACAGCTTCTCAAGTAGCTGATTTCATCATGCCAAAGAAACCGTTGAACATCTTAAAAAGTATTTTAGGTGCTTCAGATGCGGAAGTAAAAATTGAATACAACGATTCTAACGCGACTTTCTCATTTGACAATTATTTGTTGATGTGTCGTTTAATCGATGGAAAATATCCAAACTACGAAGCGGTTATTCCAAAAGAAAATCCAAACAAATTAATGATTGATCGTTCTCAATTCTTGAGTTCTGTTCGTCGTGTTGCGATTTTCTCTAACAAAACAACCCACCAAATTCGTTTGAAAATTGCGGGTGCTGAATTGAATGTTTCTGCAGAAGATATTGACTACTCTAACAAAGCGGAAGAAAGATTGACTTGTGATTATCAAGGAGACGATATGCAAATTGGGTTTAACTCTCGTTTCTTAACTGAGATGTTGACCAACTTACAATCGGATATGATTATGTTAGAAATGTCACTACCTAACCGTGCCGGAATCCTTACTCCAGTTGATGGTTTAGAAGAAGGAGAAACTGTAACGATGTTAGTTATGCCAGTAATGTTGAATGCATAAAACAAACAACCAAAATTGAAATAAAAAACCGCTATCTTTTTAAAAGGTAGCGGTTTTTTCTTTTTTTACAATAGATTATTCCAAAGGGATAGACAAAATAGGAATTTCAAAATCTGTTGTCAATTTTTTAGTCAAGCTTGGTTTGAAAAGTCCTTCAAAAAAACCTCTTTTATAGGGCAACATAATCAATAAGTCTACTTCTTTGTACATTATAAAATCGGTAATTATTGCTTGGACATCATCGTCTTCAATAACAAAAAACTCAATAGGTTCTGATTTGTATTCTTCTTTCCATGCGGCAATAGTAGCTTTAGCAACATCGGAATCTGAGGTTTGAACATACAAACACTTCACCTTTGCTTTCGCTTTGTGTGCCAATTCTAAAACCAATTCTAAAGCTTTTTTATCTTTAGCTCTAAAACGTGTAGTAAATCCAATTGTATTGATATTTTGAAATAGCGCATCAGAGGGAACACAATAGACTGGAATACCCGCATCTGTAATAACTGAAGTAGCATTGGTTCCAATAATAAAACTTTCCCAACCAGTCGCTCCCGAAGTTCCCATAACCACATAATCAATTGATTCTTCCTTGATGGTTTCTTTTATATTGGAAACTAAATCACCTTGCTTGAGTCGATGAGACATTTTTATTTTATCTAAATGTTCCTTTTCAGCAATAGCCCTCAGTTTAGGAATTTCGTCCTTAAACATTTCAAATTGACTCAACTCAATTGAATCATATATTGTAATATAATTTTCAGGGAAAAATTGATTATCATAAATTGGCAACTCAAATGAGTGCAACAAAACTAGTTCGCCCTGAACCAATTTGGCCCACTTTAATGCATGAACAAATGCATTGTGTGCAGCATCTGAAAAATCTGTTGGGAATAGTATTTTTTTCATTGTATTGACGATTTATAATTACATAGTTCGAAGTTAGCGTTAAAAAAATCAACTTAACATGATAATTATCAGCAATTTAAAACTATTTTATATGCAATTTAGGAATGCTTTATTTTACTAAAAAATAGGTGTTAGTTTTAGTATCTTTGCTTTTTATAGCTCAAATAAATGATACAAAACGATTCTATTGTAGCCTTAGCAACCCCTTCGGGAGCGGGAGCAATTTCAATAATTAGGGTTTCTGGTCAAGACGCCATCCAAATTGGCGCAAGTGTATTTAAATCTATCAAAAACAAGGATTTAACACAACAGAAAACCCATACCTTACATTTAGGACATATTATTGATGATGGAAAAACCTTAGACGAAGTTTTGATTTCTATTTTTAAAGGACCCAATTCATACACAGGAGAAAACACGATAGAAATTTCTTGTCACGGATCTACTTATATTCAGCAACAAATTATTCAATTATTACTTCGAAAAGGCTGTCGCATGGCCGATGCTGGCGAATTTACCCTGAGAGCTTTCTTAAATGGAAAACTCGATTTATCTCAAGCCGAAGCAGTGGCTGATTTGATTTCCTCGGACAATGAAGCGTCACACCAAATTGCGATGCAACAAATGCGTGGCGGATTCTCTAACGAAATTGCCAAATTGCGTGAAGAATTATTGAATTTTGCTTCGCTTATCGAATTGGAATTGGACTTTGCCGAAGAAGATGTAGAATTTGCTGACCGAACTCAATTTCATGAATTACTGAACCGAATCGAGTTTGTTCTCAAAAGATTGATTGACTCTTTTGCTGTCGGTAACGTCATTAAAAACGGAATTCCTGTGGCCATTGTGGGCGAACCCAATGTAGGGAAATCAACTTTGCTGAATGCGTTGTTGAACGAAGAGCGTGCTATTGTTTCAGACATTGCTGGAACCACGCGCGACACCATTGAAGACGAACTGAATATTGGCGGAATTGGATTTCGATTTATCGACACTGCTGGAATCCGCGAAACGAAAGATGTCGTAGAAAGCATTGGAATCCAAAAAACATTTGAAAAAATTGAACAAGCGCAAGTAGTTCTTTATTTGTTTGAAAGTTTAAAGTTTAAAGTTTCAGGTTCTGAATATATTACTGAAATTGAAAAAGTTAAAAACAAATATCCGCTTAAACCTCTAGTAATTGTAATCAATAAATCGGATTTAATTTCAGCTGAAGAAACACAAAGTTTGCTTCAACAACTTGAAACTTTAAACCTGAAACAAATTCTAATCTCAGCAAAACAAAAAACCGGCATTGACGAACTGAAAAACACCTTGCTGTCTTTTGTTAATACAGGTGCTTTGCGCAACAATGAAACGATTGTGACCAATACCCGTCATTATGATTCTTTACTCAAAGCTTTGGACGAAATTCAAAAAGTAAAATTTGGATTGGAATCCAACTTATCCAGTGATTTAATGGCTTTGGACATCAAAGAGGCCTTGTATCATTTCGGATTGATTACAGGTCAAGTAACTAACGATGAGTTACTTGGAAATATATTTGCAAATTTTTGTATCGGGAAATAAAAGTACTTTCTTTAAGCTATTTTTACTTTCTATTACTTGACTATCAAATATTTAAGTTGATTTTATATTTCTTTTAATATCTTTAATTTGTACATTTGTCACACTCAATGTACACCTTGTTATTCAAAAGGTGTAAAAATGTACATCTTATGATAATCAGTTTAAAAAAGAAGAAATTACAAAATGGCAAATTTAGCTTATACCTTGAATACTATAAGGGATCAAGCTCTAATGCTGAGGGTAAGCGTGTTCATTTAAGAGATTTTGAATATTTAAAACTATACCCACATCAAGAACCAAAAACTGCTGCTGAAAAAAAAGAGAACAAAGAAATTGAGCTTTTAAGCGAACAAATATTTTCTATTCGAAAAGCAGAATATTTTCAAGGAAAATTTGATATTAAAAATTCAGCTAAATCAAAAAGAAGATTTATAGATTTTTTCGTAGAAAAAACAGAAGAGAAAATTGACTCACCAAAAAACTATGGAAATTGGACTGCTACTTTAATCCATCTGAAAAAATGTATTAGTCCAAATTTACTGTTTGAAGAAATTGATGAAAATTTCGTTAAACAAGTACGCAATTATTTTGATAAAGAAGCAAAAACAAAGAGTGCTACTCTCCTATCTCTAAATTCAAAATATTCCTATTTCAATAAATTTAAAGCTTGTCTAAGAGCCGCATTTGATGAAGGGTATCTTTCCATTAATTATGTAACTAAAGCAAAATCCTTTGAACAATCAGAGAGTCAAAGAGAGTATTTAACCCATACCGAATTACAGAATTTGGCACAAACCGATTGCAAGTACGACGTTTTAAAAAGAGCCTTTATTTTTTCATGCTTGTCTGGGTTAAGATGGTCTGACATTAATACAATGACCTGGAGCGAAGTAAGAGATGAAGATAATGGAGTTAGTCGTGTGAATTTCAGACAAGAAAAAACAGACGGTGTTGAATATCTTTATATTTCCGAACAAGCTAGAAGTTTATTAGGTGAAAGACAATCGCCATCAGATAGAGTTTTTATTGGTTTAAAATATAGTGCCGTGTATAATAATGAAATTGTACGTTGGTGCAACAGAGCAGGTATATCTAAACATATCACTTTTCACAGTGCAAGACACTCGAATGCAGTACTTCTATTAGAAAATGGAGCCGATATTTACACCGTTTCTAAGAGGCTTGGACATAGAGAAATAAGAACTACAGCCATTTATGCTAAAATAGTTGATCAAAAAATGAAAGAAGCTGCAAATCTAATCCCAACCATTATTATTTAATTTATATGCTACATTATCCATATTTTAAAAACACTGATGAAAATTATTCTGGAGCAGTAAAGGAAATTTATGAAGATTTAAATGAGTTGAATGAAAAAACTTTCAATGCAATAGGAAGATTGAATGAACATCAGTTTTTTTTATTTCTTGCCAATTATATATACTATTTTCGATTTACAGATATTGATATTACAACACTAAAACATTTTTTTTATTTTAAATTCAAATACAAAATTGAAAATAATTTCTCACTGCCATTTCAAGATAATACTGAGGATAATGAAGAAGCAAAATATAGAATTCTGCCAGAAGAATCATTATCTTTTAATTGTGAAAAAAAACTAGCTGAGTTAGTAACGTTTTATTTAGATATAAAAGAATACCCTAAAGAAACTCAATCACATATGCTTTTAGTTTTATCTGACAAAATGTATGAACATATATTGTATCCTTTAAATATTTTTAAAAATGCGTTAATCGATTACGTGGATAATGTAAATATTGAAGATAACAACTGCGATATTAAAAAAATTTCTTTTTTATTAGAGATTAACGGAGCATTAAAAGAATATGAAAATTATCTTGATAAACTACAGTCTCAAATTTATGAAAGAATTGCTCTTTTAACAAAATCCAAAAATGGAACTAGAAATGAAAATTATTCAATAAATATTGATAGTAACTTATTGAAAAAACTCTATTACGGTTTAGAAAAATTCATGTTCATTGACCAAACAAAAACTACATTAGATCAATTTATTGAAGTTTTTGAACTTGATTGGAAAGCCCATAATTCCATTATATATCTTGAAATGGATCACATTCAAACTAGATACTTTTTTGACTGTATGGATCAGTATTTAAAAACTAAAATATATAGTACTTTTATTGAACGTGCTGGAAACATTGAAAATAAAAATGGAAAAATAAAAGCAAATAATATTTATACTTCTGTTTCAAAAAGCAACTTGGATCCTAAAAAGCATTCATTAATAAAATCAATATTTGAAGAATTACAAAAAGGTTAAGGTACTTAACCCCTTAACCTTTTCTTATTTTGCTTTAGTGACATTTGCTCCCATAACGATAAAACATATCAATTATGGAAAGCAATGCTATTATTCAAAAATTAACCCAATTAGAAAAATTGATCATTGGGTCAAACAAACAAATCTTCACTGTAGATGATGTAGTAAACTACACAGGATTCTCCAAGAGCTACGTTTACAAGCTCGTACATCAAAACATACTTCCCTATTCGAAACCGAATAATCGGACTTTATTTTTCCTGAAAAATGAGATCGACGAATGGATGCTTCAGAATAAATCAAAATCTATTTCTCAAATAGAACAAGAAGCAAGATCATATTCAAATTCTTCAAAAAAATAATGCGTTCAACATAGACCAAATTGAACGCATTATAAATCTTACACTAACATTTCCTTATAAGACAAATATAAGGATTAAATATACAAATTATGAACTTAGATATTCCTTACATACGAGTAGGTACCTCCTATTACAAAATCATCGAAAAACCATTGATTTCTGGCGATAAAGTCAAAGTAATGGTTAGATGGAATAGAGAAACAATAATTACAGATCATGGTAAGTCATTTGTAGAGAGTATTCTCAAATTAGATGGTTTCTGTTGTATTCCTAATCATCAAAATTACAATCTAATAATTGAAAATTTTTACAATACTTACAATGAGTTATCTATTGATCCAATTGACGAAGATCTCTCATTACACCAACTGGAAAATAATATCCAAAACTCTTTAAAATTTGTCAAACATGTTTTTGGTGAGCATTTTGAATTTGGACTTGACTATCTCAAATTAATTTATGAGCGCCCAACCCAAATTTTGCCCATTTTATGCCTCATCAGCAAGGAAAGAGGTACCGGAAAAAGCAGTTTCATCAAATGGATGAAATTTATATTTGGATTAAATATGACCTATATAAAAGGTGACGCATTTAACTCTCAATTCAACAGCGATTGGGCAAGTATGGTTTTGGTAGCCATAGACGAGGTGTTTTTCGACCGAAAAGAGATCACTGAAAGGCTAAAATATCTTTCTACAACAGATAAGGACAAAGTGGAAGCTAAAGGCAAAGACAGACAAGAAATCGAATTCTTTGCAAAATTTATTTTGTGTTCAAACAATGAGGATAATTTTATCCAAATTGATGATGAGGAAATACGCTTCTGGATAAGAAAAATCAAACCTTTAAAATCCGAAGATGTAAATTTTTTAGAGAAACTTAGACTAGAAATCCCTTACTTTTTAAAATATCTAATAACTAGAGAATTTAAAAGCAAACAAAAAACAAGAATGTGGTTTACTAGAGACCAAATCATGACTGATTCTCTAATGAGATTAATGAGCAATAATAAGGTAGAAATAGCGCTTATTGAACTAATTAATGAATGTTTTGAAAAAATAGATACGGATGAACTTTATCTATCTCCTGGAGAAATTCTGATAATGCTAAAGAGAGTAAATTCAAAGATTTATATCGAATCTGCTAATGAAATAAGAAAGATTCTAAAAAAATGGAAATTAGACCCTGAAAACAACACAAAATCGTATCAAGGAATTGAACTTTTATCTCACGGAGAGTTTGTCAAAATTGATCGTAGAGGAAGATTTTACACCATAAAAAAAGGGTTTTTCCAAAAAATATTTGATGCAGTGATGCAAAACTAGGTTAAATAACTGTAAAACAACAACATACCTTGCATCAAACTTTGCATCAAAGCTAAAAAACACCTTTTTTGATGCAGAAGTGATGCAGAAAATCAAACTAGTTTGATGCAGTGATGCAAAAGTGATGCAGAGTAATTAATTGAAAATCAAATTTTTAAACTGGCTCTGCATCACTGCATCAAAAAAATCAATAAAAAACACTTTTCCATGAATATCGAACAAGCAAAGAAAATACCTATCGAATTAGTCCTGAAAAAATCAAATTTTATCCCCTCAAAAATAAGCGGAAATGATGTTTGGTATAGAAGCCCTTTTCGTCAAGAAAAAACATCTTCTTTTAAAGTAAATACTTTGATAAATAGATGGTACGACCACGGTATTCAAAAAGGAGGTAACATAATTGATTTAATACAAATTCAATTCAACTATACAATACCAGAAGTTTTGAATTTCTTAAATGAGTATTCAGATGAAGTTATTTTTTCTTTTCAAAAGCAAAAAAGTAATGAGCTAATCACTACTAAAAGTTCGAGTGAGATTAACATCATTACTATTCTTGAAATTCAACATTTTGCTTTACTAGACTATCTAGAAAAAAGAAACATTTGTTCATTCGATAACGTTCCAAATTTAAAAGAGGTTCATTATGAAATAAATGGGAAACATTATTTTGGAATTGGCTTTCTTAATAATCTAAACGGATTTGAAATAAGATCTAAATATGCGAAAATCTGTATTGGTAAAAAATCAATAACGCACATAAAAAATGAAAAAACAACTTTAATAGTGTTTGAGGGTTTCATAGATTTTTTATCGTTTTTAAATTGTAGTGGTAAAAGTAAAAATACTTACTACGATTATTTGATATTAAATTCAGTTGCATTAGTAAATAAATGCTATTCCATTTTTGATAGCTATAAAATTATACACCTCTATTTTGACAATGATCCTACAGGTAAAAATTATACAAAACAGCTACTTTCAAAATATAGTAATGCAGTTGATAAAAGCATCACATATAGTGATTATAAAGACTTAAATGATTGGTTAATAAATACGTCTCACAGGTAAACCATTCGGAGAAGTTATAGCCCACTATAACTAGGTTTGAAATTAACTGTTTTCTAAAAAGAAACCTAGTTGTGGGCTCTCCCGAGGGGGTCTGCGACGCTCTAAATTAAATCTTATGGCTAAAAGCTCAATCCATTTTGAAAATGTAAAAATTACAAGTCAATCTCATAACTTAAGATTAAGAGAATTCGACTATGTTAGAAAAGATTTATCTCATCTAAATGAATCATTTGGTGATATGACACCCCACCCAGAGGTAATAGAAAACTTCAAGAAATTAATTAAAGAAAAAACTGGTAGAACTGCTCAAGCAAAAGCAAAATTCTTGATTGAAGGCGTTTTTCTATTTACAGAAAATCATACTAACGAAGAATTAGTAGCAGTGGCTGAAAAATTTGGAAACAACTTTAGGGTAAAAATTAAAGAATTGCATATCCATCGGGATGAAGGCCATTGGGATAAAAAAAATAATATTTGGAAACCCAATTTACATGCCCATATTGTGGTAGAAAATATAAACAAAGAGACAGGTAAATCCATAAAGTGGAATAAAGAAGATTTGTCTGGAATTCAAGATTATTTTGCTAATTCATTACAAATGGAAAGAGGAATGAAATCTGAAAAAAAACATCTCTCAGCACTCGAATATAAGGTAACTAAAGAACTTGAGGAACTTGAAGTAATATTAAATCAACAGTTTAGCATAGAAAACAAAGATTATCTTTTAGTACAAGGAATTATTTTAAAAGACTTCTTACAACAAGAAATCACAATTGAAATGAAACAAAAGCTGCTAAAGTTCATTGAAAATCACAAACTAAAAAATATTTATTACGAAAAGAAAAAACAAGTTGAAAGTATCTTTCAAAAAACAAAAGGGAATAAAAAGAGGCTATGATAAATCTAGCCTCTTTTTAGTTAAAGATTTTGCTTTTAATGGATATTACTTTACTTAATTAACAATTTGTATTAAAAAAACGTAGCTATTTATACCCTAATTTCAAGTAAAAAAAGATACATTTGAAAAAGATATAAACGTAATTTATTTTACAACCCCACAAAATAAATTCTTAGAATAAAATTCTAATTTATATCTAAAATTGATCATAATCCTAAATCTATTTAAAATGACCGCTTTATTACAAAACTTCACCAACCAATACCAACTTTCTAAAACACTTCGATTTGAATTAATTCCACAAGGAAAAACATTTGATTTTATCCAAGAAAAAGGATTGCTAAATCAAGATAAACGACGAGCTGAAAGCTATCAAGAAATGAAAAAAACTATTGATAAATTTCATAAATACTTTATCGATTTAGCCTTAAGCAATGTTAAACTAACACATTTAGATGCTTATTTAGAATTATATAACACAAGTGCTGAAACTAAAAAAGAATCAAAATTTAAAGACGATTTAAAGAAAGTACAAGACAATTTGAGAAAGGAAATTGTTAAATCTTTTTCAGAAGGTGAGGCAAAATCAATTTTTGCTATTCTCGATAAAAAAGAATTAATAACCGTTGAGCTTGAAAAATGGTTTGAAAGTAACGAGCAAGAAGAAATTTATTTTGATGATAAATTCAAAACCTTTACTACTTATTTTACAGGTTTTCATCAAAACCGAAAAAACATGTATTCTGTTGAAGCTAATTCTACTGCAATTGCTTACCGATTGATTCATGAAAATTTACCTAAATTTTTAGAAAACGCAAAGGCGTTTGAAAAGATAAAACAAGTACCTGAATTGCAACCTAAAATTGCTAAAATTTATAAAGAGTTTGAATCGTATTTGAATGTCAATTCGATTGATGAACTTTTTGAATTGGATTATTTTAATGATGTACTTACACAAATGGGAATTGATGTGTATAACAACATCATTGGCGGCAGAACAGAATCAGATGGAAAATCAAAAATTCAAGGCTTGAATGAAATCATTAATTTGTACAACCAAACCAAAGAAAAAAACCAACGTTTACCAAAGTTAAAACAGCTATATAAACAGATATTGAGTGATAGAATTTCACTTTCTTTTTTGCCCGATGCTTTTACAGATGGGAAACAAGTTTTGAAAGCTATATTTGACTTTTACAAAATCAACTTACTTTCTTATACCATTGAAGGACAAGAAGAAAGCCAAAACCTTTTACTGCTCATTAGTCAAATTGTAGAAAACCTTTCTGGTTTTGATAACCAAAAAATGTATCTAAGAAATGACACCCATTTAACTACCATTTCACAACAATTGTTTGGCGATTTCTCGGTATTTTCAACTGCTTTAAATTATTGGTATGAAACAAAAGTAAATCCAAAATTTGAAGCAGAATATAGCAAAGCCAATGAAAAAAAGAGGGAAGCTTTAGATAAAACCAAAGCTAATTTTACAAAACAAGATTATTTTTCTATCGCTTTCTTACAGGAAGTGCTTGCTAATTATGTGCTTACCTTAGATAAAACCTCAGATGTAGTTCAAAAATTCACGCCAACTTGTGTAGCAGATTATTTTAATAATCATTTTGTTGCCAAAAAAGAAAATGAAACTGACAAAACCTTTGATCTAATAGCTAACATTACAGCAAAATATCAGTGTATTCAAGGTATTCTAGAAAATGCAGACCGATATGAAGATGAGCTAAAACAAGACCAAAAGTTAATTGATGATTTAAAATTCTTTTTAGATGCTATTATGGAATTGTTGCATTTTATCAAACCTTTGCATTTAAAATCAGAAAGCATTACAGAGAAAGACACTGCTTTTTATGATGTGTTTGAAAATTATTATGAAGCATTGAGTTTGTTGACCCCATTATACAATATGGTGCGAAACTATGTAACACAAAAACCCTACAGTACCGAAAAAATAAAATTGAATTTTGAAAATGCACAATTATTGAACGGTTGGGATGCCAATAAAGAAGCCGATTATCTAACGACTATTTTGAAAAAAGACGGTAATTATTTTTTAGCCATTATGGATAAAAAACACAATAAAGCGTTTCAAAAGTTTCCTGAAGGAACAGATAATTATGAAAAAATGGTATACAAACTATTGCCTGGAGTAAATAAGATGTTACCAAAGGTATTCTTTTCTAATAAAAATATTGCTTACTTCAACCCATCAAAAGAGTTATTAGAAAACTATAAAAAAGAGACGCACAAAAAGGGAGATACATTCAATTTAGAACATTGTCATGCGTTGATCGATTTTTTCAAGGACTCCTTAAACAAACATGAAGACTGGAAACACTTTGATTTTCAATTTTCTGAAACAAAATCGTATCAAGATTTGAGTGGTTTTTATAGAGAAGTAGAACATCAAGGCTATAAAATCAATTTCAAAAATATCGATTCGGAATATATTGATGGTTTGGTTAACGAAGGTAAACTCTATCTTTTTCAAATTTACAATAAAGATTTTTCGCCTTATTCTAAAGGTAAACCCAATATGCACACTTTGTATTGGAAAGCTTTGTTTGAAGAACAAAACTTGCAAAATGTAATTTACAAATTGAACGGTCAAGCCGAAATATTTTTTAGAAAAGCCTCTATAAAACCTAAAAATATCATTACACACAAAGCCAATCAACCAATTAAAGCGAAAAATCCATTAACGCCTGAAGCGAAAAACACCTTTGAATATGACTTAATCAAAGACAAACGATTTACGGTAGATAAATTTCAGTTTCACGTGCCTATTACTATGAACTTTAAAGCAACAGGTGGCAGTTATATCAATCAAACGGTTTTAGAATATTTGCAAAATAATCCTGAAGTAAAAATTATTGGATTAGATAGAGGAGAACGACACTTGGTGTATTTAACATTGATTGACCAACAAGGAAACATCTTGAAACAAGAAAGTTTGAACACCATTAGCGATACTAAAATTGCGACACCTTATCACAAGTTATTGGATAACAAGGAAAAAGAACGTGACCTAGCTCGAAAAAATTGGGGAACGGTAGAAAACATCAAAGAGTTGAAAGAAGGCTATATCAGCCAAGTAGTACATAAAATTGCTACCATGATGGTGGAAGAAAATGCCATTGTGGTAATGGAAGATTTGAATTTTGGCTTTAAACGTGGTCGTTTTAAAGTGGAAAAACAAATTTATCAAAAGTTGGAAAAAATGCTGATTGACAAATTGAATTATTTAGTTTTAAAAAACAAACAGCCACATGAATTAGGCGGATTGTATAACGCATTACAACTCACTAATAAATTTGAAAGTTTCCAAAAAATGGGTAAACAATCGGGCTTTTTGTTTTATGTACCCGCTTGGAATACCTCCAAAATAGACCCAACCACAGGGTTTGTCAATTATTTTTATACCAAATATGAAAATGTGGAAAAAGCCAAAGCCTTTTTTGATAAATTCCAGTCCATTCGATTTAATACGAGAGCTAACTATTTTGAATTTGAGGTGAAAAAATACAGCGACTTTAACCCAAAAGCAGAAGACACAAAACAAGAATGGATGATTTGCACATTTGGCGAACGTATAGAAACCAAACGACAAAAAGACCAAAACAATAATTTTGTGAGTACTACCATCAACCTTACCGAAAAGACAGAAGACTTTTTTGGTAAAAATAATATAGTATATGGCGATGGCAATTGCATTAAAAAGCAAATAGCAGCCAAAGAAGATAAGGACTTTTTTGAGACATTGTTGTATTGGTTTAAAATGACTTTGCAAATGCGAAACAGTGTTACAGGAACTGATGAAGATTATTTGATTTCGCCGGTTATGAATGCAGATGGTATATTTTATGATAGCCGAAAAGCCGATAATAACTTACCTAAAGATGCGGATGCTAACGGTGCCTATCATATTGCTAAAAAAGGTTTATGGATTTTGGAACAAATTAACAAACCCAAAACTACCGAAGAGTTGAAGAAAATAAAACTTGCTATTTCTAATAAGGAATGGTTGCAATATGTACAAGAGTAATAATCCTTAATCTTTAAAATAAACCGTGTTTGGTAGTTCAAACACGGTTTTTTATATCTACAATGGAAAACTACATGCCCATATCTTACATCAACGATTTTATATTTTGTCCCCGCTCTATATATAACCATCAAATGTATCAAAATAGAGACGATATACTTTATCAAGGTGAAAAACAAACAGAAGGAAAGGCGGCGCATCAAAAAATTGATCAAAAAGAATATTCTGACAAGAAAAATGTACTTCAAAATTTTGAGGTATATTCTTATCGTTATCAATTGTTTGGCAAAATTGATGTGTTCGACATTGACAAAGGGTTGCTTACCGAACGAAAAAACAACATCAAAACCATATATGATGGCTTTGTATTTCAGTTGTATGCCCAATATTTTGGTCTTATAGAAATGGGGTATAAAGTAAAAAGAATCGCGTTGTATGATTTTTCTAAAAATAAAATGTATCCAATTGATTTGCCAATTAATAATTTAGTAATGTTACAAAAATTTGAAACCACCTTGGAAGCAATAAGCCGTTTTTCGTTATTAAAAAAAGGGTTTGTAGCCAACAAACACAAATGTGAAAAATGTATTTACAACCTTTTATGTGATGCCGCAGTATGTTGAGTTTTCCTGATTTTGAAAAGAAAAGAATTGTAGTGGTTTTTGCTACTGAAGGACAAAAATTTGCTATACAAAACGACAATTTAGTTGTTAAAGACCAAGACGAAAAAATAATTTTGCAAGATACCTGCTACAGAGTATTATCCCTTTGGGTTATTGGTAATTGTTCCATAACAAGTGTTTTGCTCAAAAAAAGTAAACGTCACGGTTTTCCGATATTTCATTTAGGAGCAAATTTCAGGATGATTGGCATTTGGAATTCTGCTACAGAAGGTAATTTTTTATTGCGATATAAACAGTATCAATTTAGCAATAAAGCAATTGCCAAACGATTGGTTTTAAATAAAATATCTAATCAATTAGGACTAATGAAAGACATTAGAAAAAAAGACACATTGGATACAATTGCTATTGAACAACTTACTAAACATCAACAAAAAATAGATACTACAACCGAGTGGAAAGAAATTTTAGGTGTAGAAGGTATTGCAAGTAAAGTGTTTTTTTCGGCTTATTTTAAAGAAATGAATTGGCAAGGCAGACAGCCACGAGCCAAAATGAGTACTTTGAATGTTTTAATGGATATAGGCTATACTTTTTTGTTTTATTGGGTTGAAAATATGTTATGCCTTTACGGATTTGATTTATATAAAGGGGTTTATCATCAAAATTTTTATCAGCGAAAAAGTTTGGTTTGCGACATTATCGAACCGTTTCGATGTATTATTGATAAACAACTGAGAAAATCCTATAATTTAGGACAAATTAAGGAGGATGATTTTATATTACTTCGCAACCAATACCAATTAAAACATGAAAAATCAAAAGAATATACTCGCTGGATTTTGCTTGCTATTATAGAACACAAAGAAGCTATATATTATTACTGTAGAGATTATTATAGAGCTTTTATAAGTGAAAAAACGATTGAAAATTATCCTTATTTTGACATTACTAACTCAAAAAAAACATAAGATGCTTCTGATTTCTTACGACATAAGTAACAATAAAACACGCACTAGTTTTTCAAAATATTTGAGCAAATTCGGTCACCGTTTGCAATATTCTTTGTTTGAGATTAATAACAGCAAGCGGATTTTAAACCTCATTCAAATAGAAATAAAGACTAAATATGCCAAACGTTTTGAAGAATCAGATAGTATTATGATTTTTCAAATGAGTACCAGCTGTGTTATCACAAAATATGGCTACGCAAAACATCAAGATGAAGACTTGGTTTTGTTTTAAAAACCCTATATATTTGCATAGCATTTGAGTCTTACTTTTGTAGGATATGCAAACCTAGGTCTTAATAAATTAAACATCTTAAACTCGGCAAAAAATGTCAGTTATAAAGCAACTTAATCCCTATTTAGAGGATTTTATGTTGAAAAAACATGTTTTTTCTGACCTTTTGACAGTGTAAGAGTTTTTAAGACCAATTAAATTTCTACTATTGTAGATATTTAACTTGTGCGATATTAAATTCTTGGTTTTTAAGACCAATTAAATTTCTACTATTGTAGATCTCTTCCTGCAGCGCTTTATAATCAAGTTTTTAAGACCAATTAAATTTCTACTATTGTAGATTCAGCCTTTAGCTTTATTGCAATTGATGTTTTTAAGACCAATTAAATTTCTACTATTGTAGATAGGCGGGAATGTAACGGTGCTGCAAAAGTTTTTAAGACCAATTAAATTTCTACTATTGTAGATTAATGTGTTGGCTGTGCCAATAGATAAGTTTTTAAGACCAATTAAATTTCTACTATTGTAGATAATACTAATGACGTTTTTCCCATTCCAGGTTTTTAAGACCAATTAAATTTCTACTATTGTAGATCAACGTTAACGCATTTGAGCGAGAAAAGTTTTTAAGACCAATTAAATTTCTACTATTGTAGATAGGAGGTAAAGACAGCGGTGTGCTGCTTGTTTTTAAGACCAATTAAATTTCTACTATTGTAGATCCTTTATATTAGATTTACTTATGCTTTTCAAGTTTTTAAGACCAATTAAATTTCTACTATTGTAGATGCAACACCATTAACACTACCAATTATGTTTTTAAGACCAATTAAATTTCTACTATTGTAGATAATATTTAACATAAATTCTAATCATGAAAGTTTTTAAGACCAATTAAATTTCTACTATTGTAGATTATCCACAGGATGTTTTTGATTTAGAAGTTTTTAAGACCAATTAAATTTCTACTATTGTAGATATTGTTTGTGTTTGTGTAATACCATTGGTGTTTTTAAGACCAATTAAATTTCTACTATTGTAGATATGATGTTTCAAACGAATGGAAAAGAGGTTTTTAAGACCAATTAAATTTCTACTATTGTAGATTTCACTATAGGTCTGTATAAGACTGCTAGTTTTTAAGACCAATTAAATTTCTACTATTGTAGATATAATGCCCTTATTGTTTTTAGGCATGTTTTTAAGACCAATTAAATTTCTACTATTGTAGATGTGTAACAAAAGGCTGGTCTGATTCTGCGTTTTTAAGACCAATTAAATTTCTACTATTGTAGATATAAATCGACTATTTTAATAGTCTCATGTTTTTAAGACCAATTAAATTTCTACTATTGTAGATTAGGGTAGTTTAATGGTAAAGTTTGGAGTTTTTAAGACCAATTAAATTTCTACTATTGTAGATTAATGGTAAAGCAGGACATTCAGTTGGTTTTTAAGACCAATTAAATTTCTACTATTGTAGATATATTCCTGAAACCATAGTATAAAGTAGTTTTTAAGACCAATTAAATTTCTACTATTGTAGATTTAAAACCAACATTAATAGTGTTGGTGTTTTTAAGACCAATTAAATTTCTACTATTGTAGATGTTAAAACTTTAACTGATGCCAATGTAAGTTTTTAAGACCAATTAAATTTCTACTATTGTAGATAACCGTATATTCTATTATAAAACGGAGGTTTTTAAGACCAATTAAATTTCTACTATTGTAGATTCGACTAAGACTTCAATGTAATTTACGTTTTTAAGACCAATTAAATTTCTACTATTGTAGATGGAACCGGATTGTGTATGTAATATTGTGTTTTTAAGACCAATTAAATTTCTACTATTGTAGATATGGCGAGGAAGATTTTGATATCAACATGTTTTTAAGACCAATTAAATTTCTACTATTGTAGATTGCCTATTGAAATTAATGGGTTATTTGTTTTTAAGACCAATTAAATTTCTACTATTGTAGATCGTTTCCCTAAAAATGAAGGTGGTATCGTTTTTAAGACCAATTAAATTTCTACTATTGTAGATAACCTTTTCGATACTGCTTCAAAATGTGTTTTTAAGACCAATTAAATTTCTACTATTGTAGATTGTGCCTGTTTACTTTGATGGCGATTTTGTTTTTAAGACCAATTAAATTTCTACTATTGTAGATAACAAATGCTGCTTTCTATCGATAAAAGTTTTTAAGACCAATTAAATTTCTACTATTGTAGATATTTTGGAAGGCTTTTTTAATTTTAACGTTTTTAAGACCAATTAAATTTCTACTATTGTAGATTAGAGTAGAATTAGCCTTTGATGGTCAGTTTTTAAGACCAATTAAATTTCTACTATTGTAGATATTTGCTCGTAGTTTGTTGCTACTTTATGTTTTTAAGACCAATTAAATTTCTACTATTGTAGATATCCTTCGGCAAGTGGCAAGGCCTACGTTTTTAAGACCAATTAAATTTCTACTATTGTAGATGTCAGATAGAAATGTTAGCCGAAGTATCGGGTTTTTAAGACCAATTAAATTTCTACTATTGTAGATTGGCTTCGTGGCTGTGGTGCGCCACAAGTTTTTAAGACCAATTAAATTTCTACTATTGTAGATAAAGCGTTGGGGTGTTAGTTGTTGGGTTGTTTTTAAGACCAATTAAATTTCTACTATTGTAGATCACCGACTAATCTTGCACCGTCTAAACGTTTTTAAGACCAATTAAATTTCTACTATTGTAGATTGAACCAGATTTAGGTGATCAATTAACTGTTTTTAAGACCAATTAAATTTCTACTATTGTAGATATTTATTTCTATTCCTTTTGACAATATGTTTTTAAGACCAATTAAATTTCTACTATTGTAGATATGATGAGAACCTTGAGCTGCACATCAGTTTTTAAGACCAATTAAATTTCTACTATTGTATATAGAATAATAAAATCCCCGATCGTCCGCAAATCCTTTGGCGTTCTGCATTAAAAATATTTAAATAATTTATGACCCAATCCCAAAAAGAAACCATTGCCAACCTAAATGAAATAGGAATTCAATTTGAATTTCCAAAAGAAGATCTAGTTATTGTACGGCAAACAAAAGTGGTGTATAATCAATTGTTTTCTAACAAACAGTTGCACGGTTTAGGAAGAGAACTATTTACAGCTCCAATTATAATTAAACCCGTTGTTTACTCTTTAGATTTAAGACAAATCACTATAGAATGGGTAACTAATCAAATGGAATTGTATCGCATCAATGCAAAAGACTTACAACGCCAACTAGGTTTTAAGAAAGAAACTATAACTGGTTTTTTAAAACTAGGAAAAACACTAAAACCCACAGAAAAATCAAGTTTGTATTATTATTTCCTCACGTTTAAAAGCAATGTAGATTACTTGGACTATTTAAAATCAAAAAACAATAGTTCTATTGAATAGATTGAGAATCAATGATAGGATTTATATCCATATCAAACTCTTTTGCTAATTCCATTTGTTCAAATGGTCCTAATTCGTCTTTTATCATACTATAGACATCATTACGGGCTATTTCGGACAATCCATTAATTGGATAACCTTGTAACCTATAACTGTTTTCTAAATCTAGTTGTTTCATTATTTTAGGTTCAATGTAAGGCATAAGAGATCCTTCTAAAAAGAGTTTTTCGTGTACTCTTGGGTACATTTCTTCTACATGGCCGATAAGAATTTTTCCTTTAAGGGATTTTACTACTCCTACACTATAATCGTAGTTCAATTCAATGTCTGGTTGATTTTCGTTTGGGTGATTAGATTCTTCTTTCATAGGATTTGGGTTTATTAATTAGTTATAAATATAAGTTTTTTTTTAAAATTCTTCTACTAATCAAATATACATATTTCATTTAGTTTAATTTATATACAATTATTTTTTGTCACAAATATTTGCTAAATTTGTGACAAAAGGTATTGCATATGAACAAAATATGTTACTTTTGAAACATAATATGTTCATCTCGATATATGGAAAGCGTTGAATTTCAAATAGAAAAAAAAATAAAAGCAAAAGGCAAAGGAACTTTGTTTTTTCCTGATGATTTCAGTAAGTTAGGTTCTTCGGAATCAATACGAAAAGCACTGCAACGCCTGGAAGAAAAAGAAATCATACGCCGCATTGCACAAGGAATATACACCCGCCCAATAGAAAGTAAATATATTGGTGAGGTATTACCTTCTGCAGAAGAAGTTGCGAAAGGAATTGCTAAAAGAGATCGTATTCGGATTGTCCCAACAGGTGTGTATGCACTAAACGCTTTGGGTTTAAGTACACAAGTCCCTATGAAATTAGTATTCCTTACCGATGGTGCGCCCAGAGAAATTAAAATAGGGAAGCGATCAATAAAATTTAAAAAAACAACTCCAAAGAATCTATTGGCAAAAGGAGAAATTAGTAGCCTTGTAATACAAGCTTTAAGAGAAATTGGAATAGATAATATAACTCCTAGTGAAGAAGATAAAATCATAGCACTACTTAAAAAGGAAAATGTAAACTTACTAAAACAAGATATCGAGTTAGCTTCCATTTGGATTCAGAAAATTATGAAAAAAGCCTTGTAAATGATACACTTTAATACACTCCCTAAAAACGAAAAAGATTATATCTTACAGGAGATTAGTAATCAGTCCAAATTAGCTGTATTCGCCGTAGAAAAAGATTGGTGGGTCGTACAAACTTTAGCTGTTATTTTTGAAATGGAGGTAAGTGAATATCTTGTCTTTAAAGGTGGAACTTCGTTAAGCAAAGCGTGGAATCTTATAGACCGTTTTTCTGAAGATGTAGATTTGGCTATTGATAGAAAATTTTTAGGGTTTGAAGGAGAACTTTCGAAAAAACAAATTACTGCATTACGAAAGGCAGCAAATAGTTATGTTTCAGAAAAATTCTATCCTGAACTTCAAGCCGAATTCACTAAAAGAGGTTTTGAAAATATAAAATGGGAAATTATTAAAACAACTGAATCGGATCAAGACCCAGTAATTATCAATTTATATTACCCCAACAATATTGATATTCCAGGTTATATTCAACCGAGAGTACAAATAGAAATTGGCTGTCGTTCCTTAATAGAACCTTATAGTCAACAAAGTATCTCTTCTCTAATTGACATACACTACCCTAATGCCGAGTTTTCTCAAAAAGCCAGTACGATTGCAACGGTAAACCCAGAACGCACCTTTTTAGAAAAAATATTTTTATTGCATGAGGAATTTAGTAAACCAATAGAAAAAATTAGAGTAGAGCGACTAAGTCGCCATTTGTATGATGTATATCAATTATCGAAAACTAAATTTGCAGCGACTGCATTACGTGATAAAGAACTGTATGAAACTATTGTAAGACATCGTTATAAATTTACACGAGTAGCTGAAGTAGATTATAATTTGCACCAACCCCAAACAATAAATATAATTCCGCCAACAGGAATTATTGAAGCTTGGAAAACTGATTATAAAACGATGCAAGAGCAAATGATTTATGGTGATTCACCATCATTTGAAGCACTAATTACTGAATTATTAGCTTTAAAATCTCAAATTAATGCCGTAGATTGGCAGATAGAAATAAAAAATTAGTGTTAACTTAATTTTTTTTACTTATTTTAGGTTGTACTAAAGTATTGATTTTTATCAAAATCGGCACACCTATTGTACACCTCTAACCAACTTAACTCTTATAAATAAAGGAAAATAAGATATTGTATCGGAAAATAAAAACCCTATTTTTGAATATAAATCCAATGATGAAAAAATATTATTTACATAACGGAACCGAAAGCTCTGGACCATTTAGTTTTGACGAATTAAGAGCCATGAAAATTGCCA